>JAHWJR010000152.1 GCA_019348335.1 Actinomycetota bacterium | reverse complement strand
ACCACGATCTCGAACGAGTACGGCGAGGCCTCGAGGGCGGCGCGGATGCGGTCGATCTCGGTCTGGAGATGGCCCTTCTCGTTGTAGACCGGCAGCACGACGGTGACGTCGAGCTCGGCCTCGTCGGCGCCCTCGCCGGGAGCGGGTGCTCGATGACTCATCCGGTGACGGAGCGTAGTGGCCTCCTCACCGGAACAGGTCCTCGCCCGCAGGGCGGACGATCTCGGCCCGCACCGACGACTCCCGCAGCCACGACCGGTCGACGCCGCGGACGATGGCCACGGGCACGCTGCTCGCCTTGCCCATCACCAGCTCGGCGGCGGCGGCCAGCTCGTCGGCCACCGCCACCTCGGTGACCTCGAGCCGGCGCCCGGAGGCGTCGGTTGTTCCCCGGAGGTCGACCACGGCGGCGACGCCGGCGCAGCCGATGGCCACGTCGGTGACGCCTCGCCGCCACGCCCGGCCGAAGGTGTCGGAGACGATCACGCCCACCTCCACGCCGGCTCGGGCCCGCAGGCCGTCGCGGATGCGCCGGGCCGAGCGGTCCGGGTCGACGGGCAGGAGGGCGGCGTGGCCCCGGTCCACGTTGGACGAGTCGACGCCGGCGTTGGCGCACACGAAGCCGTGGCGGGTCTCGGTGATGAGCAGCTCGCCCCGCCGGCGCAGCACCCGCACCGCCTCGGCCTCGACCAGGTGGCGGACCGAAGCCGGGTCGGCCGGGACCATCCGCCCTTCGGCCTTGGAGACCACCTTCTGGGTCACCACCACCACGTCGCCGTCACGCAGCCCTGGCTCGTCGCCGGCGGCGGCGGCCACCAGCGCGGCGAGGACGTCACCGGAGCGCACCTCGGGCATGCCCGTCACCGGGAGCAGCTGCACGCCGGTCACGCCAGGGCGGCCAGCGTCGTCCGGGCCAGGGCGGCGGCCTCGTCGGGCCCGTGCATGACCGAGGGCGCGACCACACAGGCCATGCCCGCGGCCTCGACCTCGGGCGCCAGCGCGGCGTCGGCCTCGTCGACCACGAGCGTGCCGGCCACGTCGGTCCACAGCCGGGCCACGCCCACCACCGAGGCCTCGTGGCCGAGCTCGGCCATGAGCCGGGCGGCCGGGCCCTTCAGAGCGGCGCCGGCGACGATGGGGGAGACGGCCACCACCTGCCGGCGGCGGGCCCGCAACCGGTCGCGCACGCCGGCCACGGCCAGCACCGGGGCGATCGACACGATGGGGTTGGAGGGGGCGATCACCACGCCGTCGGCTCCGTCGAGGGCGGCGAGCACGCCGGGGGCCGGGCGGGCCTGGTCGATCCCGGCGAAGCGCACCGCGAAGGCGGCCACGTCGTGGCGGCGCTCGACGAAGTACTCCTGGAAGCCGATCTCGCCCTCACCGGCGACCGTGACGCGGGTCTGCACCGGGTCCTCGGTCATGGGCAACAGCGTCGCCTCCACGCCCCACGCGGTTGCCACCTCCGCGGTCACCGCCACCAGGCCGGCGCCCTCGCCCAGCCGGGCGCTGCGGTACAGGTGGGTGGCCAGGTCACGGTCGCCCAGGCGGAACCACGTCAGCCCGGCGGCCGACCCGCTCGGTGCCACCGGAGCGAACCGCTCGAGGGCCTCCATGACCTGCCAGGTCTCGCCGGCCAGCCCCCACCCGGTGCCGGGGTCGACGGCGCCGGCCAGCGTGTAGGTGACCGTGTCGAGGTCCGGACAGATGCGCAGCCCGTGCAGGGTGACGTCGTCGGCGGTGTTGACCACCGCGGTGACGCCGGCAGGTGGGCTCACCCGGACCAGCCCGGAGAGGAAGCGGGCGGCGCCCACCCCGCCGGCCAGCACGGTGATCACTGGGCGGCGCTCACGGCCTTCCGGTAAGCCTCGACGTGCCGGCGGGCGCCACGTTCCCAGCTGTACTCGGCGGCCACCCGGGGCCCCTGGCCGCGCAGCCGGTCGATCTCGTCGCCGCCGGCGAGGGCCGCCTCGGTGGCCTCGGCCAGGGCGTCGTCGTCACCGGGGGGCACGAGCAGGGCCGCTCCCGCGGTCACGTCCTCCATGGCCGAGCCACTGGTGGTGACCAGCGCCGCGCCGCACGCCAGGGCCTCGAGGGCGGGAAGCCCGAAGCCCTCCTCGAGGGACGGGTAGACGACCACCGACGCCTGGCGGAACAGGGCGGGGACGACCTCGTCCCGCGTGTACCCGAGCTCGACGATGCGGTCGGCCACGTTGCTCATGGCCACGGCGGCGTGGATGGGGCCCACCCCCCACCCGGGCGTGCCGGCCAGCACCAGCTGGAGCTCCGGATGGGCCGGCGCCAGCTCGCCGAAGGCCCGCACCAGCGCAGGGACGTTCTTGCGGGGCTCGAGCGTGCCGGCGAACGCCAGGAACGGCGGCCGCACCCCGAGGCTGGCCAGCAGTTCGAGGTCGTGATGGGGCGGGGCGGGGCGGAAGCGGTCGTGGTCGACGCCGTGGGGGATGACCTCGACCGGAGAGGACGGGGTCAGCACGGCGTCGAGCCGCCGGGCGGTGTGCTGGCTGACGCAGATCAGCAGGTCGGCCTGCTTGGCGCTGATGCGGATCATGCGCCGGAAGTAGGCGAGCTTGGCCCGCTCGTGCCACTCGGGATGGTCGAAGAAGGTGAGGTCGTGGATGGTCACCACGGTGGGCAGGTCGGCCCGCACCGGCATCGTGTAGTGCGGTCCGTGCCACAGGTCGCCGCCCAGTCGCCGGGCGAGGGCCGGGGCCCGGGTCTGCTCCCACAGCAATCGGGCGGGCCGGCGGGCGGGGACCTCGGCGTGGACCTCGGCGCCGGGCGCCAGCCGGCGCCAGCGGGCGGCGTCGCCGGTGGCGGCGACCAGGCCCAGCTCGATCTCCCCGCCGGCGGCCAGCGCCTCCACCGTCTGGCGCACGTAGACCCCTGCCCCGGCCGGTTGGGCGGGGATGGCGGAGACGTCGAGGGTGACCCGGAGCGGGTCGCTCATTCCCGCCTCGACGCCGCCGCGGCATAGGCGGTGGCGTGGGCCCGGGCGCTGGCGTCCCAGGAGAAGCCGGCGGCGCGCTGGTGTCCGGCTGCAACCATCCGCTCACGGTGGTCGGCGTCGGAGAGGATGCGCTCGAGGGCGGCGGCCAGGGCGTCGACGTCACCCACCGGCACCAGCTCGGCCGCTCCGCCGGCCACCTCGGGCAGGCAGGCGGCGTCGGTGGTGACGACCGGGCAACCCCTGCTCATCGCCTCCAGCACGGGCAGGCCGAAGCCCTCGTAGCGACTGGGCAGGGCAAGGACCACGGCGGCACGGTACAGGGCGTCGAGTTGGGCGTCGTCGACCGAGCCGAGGGGGACGACACCCGGCGCCGACAGGTCGAGCGGCGGCCCCCAGCCGACGGGTCCGGCCAGGACCAGGCCCAGGTCGGGGACGGTGGCCCGGAGGGCGGCGTGGGCGTCGAGCAAGTCGCTTACCCCCTTGCGCGGCTCGAGGGTCCCCACGAAGAGCACGAAGGGAAGGTCGACCTTCAGACGCCGCAGCTGAGCGGCCGTGACGCCGGCGTCGGGGGCCGCCGGCGTCTCGACGCCGTGGTGGGCGACGTGCACGCGTTCGGGGTCGAAGCCCTCCTCGGCCAGCTCCTGGCGGCCGAAGGCGGTGGGCACCACGACGGCGGCGGCCTCGCGTCGCGCCACCGCCAGACCCTGTCGGTGGAACGAGACGCCCCGGGGCGTGAGGTGTTCGGGTTGGCGGAGGAAGACCAGGTCGTGGACGGTCACCACCAGCGGTCGCCGACCGGGTGGGGGCACGGCCAGGCTGGTGGCGTGCACCACGTCGGCGGGCACGCGGACCACCGGGCGCCGCAGCCGGTGCCATGCCTCGTAGCGGAGCGATCCTCCCGGCCGCCCCAGGTCGACGTAGGCATCGACGCCGTGAGGACGGGCGCCGGCGGCGAAGGCCACCGGATCGACGCCGGCGCCGGGAAGGGCGGCCAGCAGGGCGCGGACGTAGCGCCCGATGCCTCCGGGCACGGGCTGGAGCAGCTGGCCGACGTGGACGGCGACGCGCACCGGGCCACTGTCGCACGAAGCTCGCCCGCCGCGGCAGCCGGCGTCACGAAGGCTCGGCCGCCGCCCGCCGGTAGAGGTCGATCATGGCGCCGGCGGTGTCCTCCCAGCGGTAGGCGCTCACCCGCTGCTGACCGGCAGCCACGTGCTGGCGGCGCAGGCCGGCATCGTCGAGCAGGGCGGCCAGCGCCTCGGCGAGGGCGTCGAGGTCGCCCACGGGCACCAGCGTGGCGGCGTCACCGAGGACCTCGGGGAGCGCCCCGGCGGTGGTTGCCACCACGGGCACGCCGGCGGCCATGGCCTCGAGCGGGGGGAAGCCGAAGCCCTCGTAGCGCGACGGGTAGGTGACCACGGCGGCGCCTCGCAGCAACCCGGCACGGGACTGGTCGTCCACCCACCCGAGTCGCACGACCCGGTCGCCGTGGTGCGCCTCGGCCATGGCCCGCCGCAGGGCGTCGGCGCCCCACCCGTCGGGGCCGGCGAGCACCAGGCGCACATCGGGCCGGGACCCGGCCACGGCGTCGAAGGCCCGCACGAGGAGGGGGAGGTCCTTCCTCGGCTCCACCGTCCCCAGCGCCAGCAGGTAGCGCTCCGCCCCGGCCAGGCGCTGCCCGAGGCCGGCATCGGCGGGGGCGACCGCCGGCACGCCGGACGGGATGGCGACCACGCGCTCGGCATCGGCCCCGAGGTGCTGGACGACTTCCGCCGCCACGAACCGCGACGGGGTGTGGACCCATGCACCCCGGGCGATGGCTCGTCGTAACAGTGACGGGAAGGCCAGCGTGGCGGCGTCGCACAGCTCCGGGTAGTGCACCGGCGTCAGATCGTGCACGGTCACCACTGCGGCTGCGCCGGCGGTGGGGGGCACCACGAAGTTGGTGCCGTGGACGACGTCGAC
>JAHWJR010000151.1 GCA_019348335.1 Actinomycetota bacterium | reverse complement strand
CGTGGTTGACCGCTTCGGTGGCCGCCGCCCTCCTGGCCGTCCTCGCCGCGGTCGTGCTCGTGCCCGGCGATGCCCCCACGACCGTGGCCGTGGGCCCGCCGGACCCCGCCCACGAGACCGCTGAGGCCCCTGACGCCCCTGAGCAGGCGGCGAGGATGCGCGCGGACGCCCCGGAGGCCGGTGCCTCCGAGCCGGGGGCGGTGGCACCGGCTCCCCGACCGGTTGCGCCCGAAGGGGATGCTTCCCCACCGACGATGGCCCCGCTGCAGTCGGCGGCCGAGGTGCCGGCCGACCGCGGCGGCTACGTGGGCCCCTTCGAGGGCATGTTCCCGGCCGTCACCTGGGACGCCTACGACCGCCTCCGCGACGAGATGGCGACGGGGAGCCGGACGTGGGCCGCCGACCCCGAGCAGGTGGCCACCAGGTACCTGCGAGACGTGATCGGCGCCGAGCCCGACGGCCGGCTCCGACCGCTGGGCGACCTGACGGCTGAGTACGAGTGGTCGGGCGGGCGCCTGGTCCTCTGGCGCTACGGGCCTCCTGGCGACCCCTGGGTGGTCACCGCCGCCGACGCCGCCGGCGTCGAGGTGGGCATCGGCGACTACCGGGGCACGGAGCTGTTCGTCGGGGTCCGCCTGGAGCGGGCGGGCACGGTGACCGTCAGGACCGGCGCCTTCGACTCCGAGTGGGTGGCCGGCCACGTCGCCGAGGTTCCCGCCGGCGGCGCCACCGAGGCCAACCTCTCGGTGGGACCGGCGGGCCCTTCGCGGCCCGACGCCCTGCTCGTGGAGGTCCGGGTGGACTTCGCCGACGGCTCCAGCGCCACCGCCCGGTACCGGGCCAACATGGTCACCGCCCCGCCGGGCGGGTAGCGCCGGCGGCGGCACCCGCCGGCGCCCGTGCCTGCCGGGAGGGACGACGGGGTAGGCCGCAGCCATGGCATCCCCACCCCAGATCGTCGTCTGGAGCGACTACATCTGACCGTTCTGCTACGTCGCCCTCGAGCGGGCGACGTGGCTGGAGCGCCGGTACGGCGCCGAGATGATCTGGCTCCCCTACGATCTCCATCCCGAGTACCCGCCCGAGGGCATCCCCCGGGAGCAACTCGAGGCCCGTTACGGCGACGGGTTCTCCGAGCACGTCCGCAAGATGATCGAGGCTGCCGGGTTCGACCACCGGCCGCCTCCGAGGGTCCCCAGGTCGCTTCGCTCGCTCGAGTTGGCCGAGTGGGCGAGAGACGAAGGGCGCCACGACGCGCTCCACACCCGGCTGTTCGCCGCCTACTGGTCAGAGGGGCGCGACATCGGCGACCTGGACGTGCTGGCGGCGGTGGCTGCCGACGCCGGCCTCGACCCGGACAAGGCCAGGGAGGTGCTCGAGCAGGGCGCGTACGCAGATCGGGTCGGGGAGTCCACCGAGGCTGGCCACGGGGTGGGCGTCGACGCCGTTCCCGCCTGGCTGATCGACCGCTCGCAGCTCGTCCTCGGCGCCCAACCCCACGAGGTCTTCGCCGAGGTCCTCGATCAGCTCGGTCACGCCCCGCTGGAGGGCACTGAGGAGGACCGCCTGGGCCCCCCGGGGCTCTGACCGTCCCGGACCGGCTGCCGGCCCCGGGAAGGGGTCAGTCGATGGGCAGGCGGGCGAGGAGCTCCGCCTTCTTCTCGTCGTACTGCTCCTGATCGATCTGCTTCTTCTCGAACTGGCGGTGGACCTGCTCGATCTGCTCGAGCAGCTCGCCGGCCGAGAGCTCGCCGCCCGAGTCGGCCGGCGCCGTCGGCGTCGCTTCCTCGTCGGTCTCCTCCTGCTTGGACTGGCGACGCTCCCGCTTGGCGGCGGCGTTGGCCTTCTTCGCGCGGTCCCGCTGCAGCTTGGCAAAGCTCGTTCGTTGGGCGCCCATCGACCTTCTCTTCTCGTCGTCGTGCGTCGGTCGCCGGCCCTGACGACCGGTTTCTCCCGCCGACTGTAGGGGCATAGGTCCCGGTTGACTCACTCCGTCCCCGACTCGCTACCGTCAGCGTCGTCGTGGAGGTCCTGTCCAGCCGTGTCCTGCTCCGGCCCGTCGACCTCGAGCGCTCGCTGGCGTTCTACGGCGAGACGCTGGGCCTGGCCACCTACCGCGAGTTCGGCGAGGGCGACCGGCGGGGAGTGGTGTTCTTCACCGGCGGTGGGTTTCTCGAGGTCTCGGGGCGGGCCCCCGGTCCCGCGGGGCCCAACGTGGCGCTGTGGTGGCAGGTGCGGGACCTCGACGTCGTGCACGCCGACCTGGGCGAGCGCGGGGTGACCATCCTGCGCCCTCCGGTGCTGGAGCCATGGGGGCTGCGGGAGCTGTGGATCGCCGACCCCGACGGCGTGCGCATCGCCCTCATCGAGGTCCCCGAGGAACATCCGCTGCGCCGCCGTTGACACTGCGCCCGGTCGGCACCTTCCCGGTTGCGCCGTCGCCCGGGCGGGTAGCTGAGCGCCGACCGAACGACCACCGACCACAGGAGCATTCACGATGGGAAGCGCCCACACGCCGGCCGACGACTTGGTGTACGACCTGGTGAGCATCCAGTTCCACGCCCTGAAGGGGGCCCAGGTCTACGACCAGTACCTGAAGGACGCCCAGGGGCATGCCGAGGCCGAGGAGTTCATCGCCCAGGTCAAGGAGGAGGACGCCCGCCGGGCCCAGCGCTGCCACGAGCTGCTGGGCGAGCTGACCAAGGGCGGCGGGATCGGGTGAGTCGTGACCGGTCGCCCTTGCTGACGACCGGGCGAACGGCGACCGCGGTGACCGGCTGGGAGGGGCCCAGCGGCCTCCGATGTAGCGTGCGGGCGTGCAGCTGGCGGTCGTCCGCATGGCCGTAGCCGTATCCGTTCTCGTGTCGCTCGTCCTGGCCACCGTCGCGGCCGTGACCATGTCGACGGCCGGCGAGGGCGAGGCGGGCGCCCCCATCGTTGCCAGCGAGCCGGCTGAGAGCCCGGTCGCCGAGGACGACCCCGAGGCCTGCGAGCCGGCGCCACTCGAGCAACGGGCCGGCCAGGTCCTGGTGGTGGGGTTGCCCGGGGTGACCGTGTCGTCCGACCCGATCGCCGACGAGGTGCTCGACGTCGGCGTCGGGGGAGTGCTCGTCACCGAGCCCAACGTGGAGTCGAGCCCCCAGGTGGCCCAGCTGGCCAGCGACCTGCGGGCGCGGGCCGGCCGTCCCCTGGTGGTGGCCACCGGCGAGGAGTCGGGGAGGGTGTCGACGTTCCGGGAGCTCCTCGGTCCCAGCCCCTCGGCTCGCGCCTTCGCCGCCACCCGCTCACCGGCGGAGGTCCGGGCCGTCGCCGAGCTGCTCGGCTCCGATCTGGCGGCGCTCGGCATCGACGTCGATCTCGCACCGGTGGTCGACCTCGACGCCGGCCCGGCCAACGGGGTGATCGGCGACCGCTCCTTCTCCGCCGACCCGGACACGGCCGCCGCCTACGGCCTGGCGTGGGCCGAGGGTCTGACCGCCAGCGGGGTGCGTCCCACCGCCAAGCACTTCCCCGGCCACGGACGGGTGACCGAGGACAGCCACCTCGAGCTCGTCACCGTCGACGTCTCCGTCGAGGAGCTGTCCGCCACCGACCTGCGGCCCTTCGCCGCGCTGATCGACGCCGGCGTACCCCTGGTCATGCTCGAGCACGTGGCTTACACCGCCTTCGACCCGGCCCTGCCGGCCAGCCTGGCGCCGGGGGCGTACCAGCTGCTGCGGGACATGGGGTTCGAGGGCGTGGCCATCACCGACTCGGTGGGCATGGGCGCGGTCAACCTGCATTGGTCGTTCCCCGAGGCGACGGTGATGGCCGTGGCCGCCGGCGCCGACGCTGTCCTCACCACCGACGGCACCCAGGCCCGGGCCATGCGCGATGCCCTGGTCGACGCCGTGCGTTCGGGGCGCCTCGACGAGGAGCGCCTCGACGAGGCTGCCGGGCGAATGGTGGCCCTGGCCGAGGGCGACACCGAGGCGCTGGTGTGCCGGGCGGTCACCATCCCCGGCATGTCGGTGGCAGCCGGGTGAGGGCGGGACGATGAAGGGCGTGCTTCTCGCCGGTGGCTCCGGCAGCCGGCTGTACCCGCTCACCCGCATCACCAACAAGCACCTGTTGCCCATCTACGACCGGCCCATGGTGACCTACGCCATCGAGGCCATGGTCGACGCCGGCGTGACCGACATGATGCTGGTGACGGGCGGCACCCATGCCGGGGAGTTCTTCCGCCTGCTCGGCAACGGGCACGAGTACGGCATCGAGCGCCTCTTGTACGCCTACCAGGACCGCCCGGGAGGCATCGCCGAGGCCCTCGGCCTGGCCGAGCGCTTCGTGGGGGGCGACCAGGTGCTGGTGATGCTGGCCGACAACATCGTCGAGCGTTCCATCCGGCCGGTGGTCGAGCGCTTCTCCGCCCAGGAGCGCGGCGCGCGCGTCGTGCTGTCGAAGGTCGTGGACCCGAGCCACCTGCGCCACCTCGGGGTGCCCGAGCTCGACGGTGACGGACGCATCGTGCGCATCCTCGAGAAGCCGGACGACCCCCCCAGCAGCTTCGCCGTGACCGGGCTGTACTTCTACGACGGCACCGTGTTCGACGTCATCCCCACGCTGACTCCGTCGGGCCGGGGCGAGCTGGAGATCACCGACGTGAACAACTGGTTCGTCTCCCAGGGCCTGATGGAGCTCGACGTGCTGGACGGCTTCTGGGGTGACGCCGGCGAGTCGATCGACGCCTACTACGAGGTCAACGACTTCGTGCGGGCCCACGGCGCCAACCACGCCGAGCCGGCGCCGGACTGACCCCCTGGTCGGGGCCAGCGACCAGCGACCAGGGGGCCAGCGGCCAGCGGTCAGCGGGCATCAGGGCGGAAGTAGGCGCTGGTGCCCTGAGCCTCGACCGCAGCGCCGAGGCGCCGCAGGCCGTGGGCGTAGGCCGCGGTGCGCA
>JAHWJR010000021.1:14434-16844 GCA_019348335.1 Actinomycetota bacterium | reverse complement strand
GCAGTGGTCGGGACCGGCGTCGATCCGGTGACCTCGCGCTTTTCAGGCGCGCGCTCTGCCAACTGAGCTACCCGACCAGATTGTCTCGGCGCCGAAGCGCTGGAGCGGTCCCGACGAGATTTGAACTCGCGACCTCCGCCTTGACAGGGCGGCGTGCACTCCTGACTGCACCACGGGACCAATTGGGCGCTCTCGCGCTTTCGTAACGCACCCCCAACGGGATTCGAACCCGTGTTACCGCCTTGAAAGGGCGGCGTCCTGGGCCGCTGGACGATGGGGGCTCGGGCTCCCGCCGCGGGGAGACGTCACGATAGCAGCCTCCACGCCGTCCCCTCCGGGGTGTCCCTGATTTCGACCCCGGCCGCCAGGAGGCGGTCGCGCAGGGAGTCGGCGGTGCCCCAGTCGCGGGACGCCCGGGCCTCGTCCCGCAGCTCGACCAGGACGTCGACGAAGGGGCGCACCGGCTCCTCCGGGTCGCCCACCCCCGCCTCGGCCAGCTCGCCCAGGCGAACCACCATCGAGCGCAGCACCGAGCGGGCCCGGTCGGCCTGGTCGGACTGGAGGGTGTCCCGGGACCACTCGACCACGGCGGCATCGAGGTCGAGCACGGCGGCGACGGCGGCGTCGACATCGCCCTCGGCCACGGCCCGGTCGAAGCGCTCCTGGAGCTCGCTGACCGCGGCGGAGAGAGAGGTGGGGCCGGCCTGGTCGTGCTCGCCACCCGGTTCCGCCGCCGGCGGCGGGGCGTGCCCGTCCCCGACGGCGGCGGCGCCTCCACTGCCCTCGGCCGCCGCCCGCAGGTCGGCGACGGGCATGGTCGTCCCCGACGGGAACTCGACGCTGTGGCCCCGCCGGCGCACGGTGACCTTGCCCCGGCCCACCACCGTGGCCGTGCCCGCCCCCAGGTCGAGCACCAGGCCGGTGTGCTCGTCGACGCCGAGCACGAAGGCGTCGTCGGGCAGCTGCTCCTCCATGGCGGCCAGGCGAGGCTCGCCCAGGTAGCAGAAGCGGGTGTCGTGGTTGCCCCCCTCGGCGTTGTCGTAGTGGGGGATGACGGCGGCCGACAGCCCGGCCCGGCTCAGCAGGTCGAGCCCGTCGAGCCAGTGGGGGTCCTCGCCCACCTTGTAGATCTCGTAGACGGGCACGGTGGCCGCGCCCAGGGTGAGGGCGGCGGCGCTGGCGAAGGTGATGCACCCGCCCCGGTCGAGCTTGTCGGCCAGCGCCTCGGGGATGGGCGAGCCCGCCCACTGGCGCAGGGCGTAGGAGGGGCTGCCGGGGCCGGCGAAGACGTAGCGGGCCGTGCGCAGCCGGGCCAGCGACCGCTCGGCGGCCAGGTCACCGCCTCCGCCCGCCGTTCGCCAGCCGGCCACCTCGATGTCGAGCCCGACGCTCTCCCGGAAGTACTCCACCGCCCGGTCGGCCAACAGGGAGGCGTTGGCCTGGAAGCCGAAGGGCGTGTCGAGCAGCACCGCCGGCACCGGGGGCGGCCCGAGCTGCTCGATCAGCCGGCGGTGGGGGGTGACCATGGTCGGGCTGGTCTCACCCGAGCCCATGATGGCCAGGAGGCGGGGGAGCTCGGCCGGCGCGGTCACGACCGGAAGAGCTGGTCGTCGGCGGCCTGGTGCAGCAGGTCGGCCACCACGCCGGGGTGCTGGGCGTGCAGGTCGTGGTCGCCGGGGACCCAGTGCACCCGGCAGCGGGGGAGTGCCCGGGCCGCCGCCTCCACCTCGTCGGGCCGGGCGATGGGACCGGGCGCCTCGCCGTGGTCGTGGGGCTCGGCCCCGTCGCCGGCAGGGACGAGCAGCACGGGGACCTTCACCTCGGGGTAGCGGGTCGAGGGTCGGTGCTCCCAGAGGCCGCGGAGGATGGCGAGGTGGTGGTCGCGGGCCAGCCACGGCCGGATGGTGCCGTCGGGCAGCCGGGCGAAGCAGGCCAGGGTTCCCTGGATGCCGGACTCCGGCCAGTCGGGGTGCCGGCGCCGGATCTCTGCCTCGACCTCGGCCGCCCGCCGGCCGGCCAACGCCGGCGGGGCCAGCGCCCGGGCGCACTCGTCCCAGTCGGGGAAGCGCCGGCTGAGCTCGATCCAGCCGCCGTCGACGCACGCCGCCACCCGCACCAGGTCGGGCCGGCGCCAGCCCAGCTCGAGGGCCAGGTTGGCGCCCCACGACTGTCCGGCCACCACCGGGCAGTCGAAGCCGAGGCGCTCGACCACGGTGGCCAGGTCGTCGGTGACGGTGGCGAAGTCGTAGCCCCCGTCGGGCTTGTCGCTGCGCCCGTGCCCCCGCAGGTCGACCGCCGCCACGGCGTGGCCGTGGGCGGCCAGGCGCTCGGCCACCCCGTCCCAGAGGTGCAGGTTGGAGGCCAGGCCGTGCACCAGCAGGACGGGCACGCCGTCGCCCTCCCAGCGGTG
>JAHWJR010000021.1:8356-14334 GCA_019348335.1 Actinomycetota bacterium | reverse complement strand
TGAGCAGGCTGGGTGGCGCCGCCGTCCTCGGGTACCTGGCCGGCACCGTGCCGTCGGCCGATCTCGCCTGCCGGCTGGCCACCGGCGGCACCGCCGACCTGCGGGCCACGGGCAGCCGCAATCCCGGGGCCAACAACGCCATCAAGCTGCTGGGGCCCCGATGGGGCTACGGGGTGATGGTGGCCGACATGGTCAAGGGGGCGCTGGCCTGCAGCGCCGGCCGGGTCGTCGCCGGCGACCCCGGGGCCCACGTGGCCGGCGTCACCGCCGTGGTCGGCCACTGCTACCCGGTCTGGAACCGCTTCCGGGGGGGCAAGGGGGTGGCCACCAGCTTCGGCCAGTGCGTGGCCACCTTCCCGGCGTGGTCGGTGGCCGACCTGCTCGTCGCCTGGGGCGCCGCCTCGCTCCCGCCCCGCCTGGCCGGATGGCGCTGCCGGCCGGGCCAGGAGCGCAGCTGGGCCTGGGCGTCGCCGGGGGACACGGCGTGGTGGCGCCGGCGCCACGTGGCCTCCACCATCGTGTCGTCGTCGGTGTGGGTGGGCGCCGCCACCCTGTGGTGGCGCCGGGGCTGGCCCAACCTGTGGGGCCCCCGGCCCTCGGCCGCCCTGCCGCTGGCTGCCGCCGCCACCAGCGCGGTGATCCTGTTCCGCCTGGCCACCGAGCCCCAGCCGGCCCCGCCGCCGGACCCTCCCGCTCCGCCCGACGGTGGCGACCGGGAGCCGCTGGCGCCGGTGCCCTCGCTGCCCACCCTCTCGGCCGAGGAGCCGCTCGGGTGATCGGCCTGGTGACCGACTCCAACGCCCAGCTCCCGGCCGAGCTGGCCGAGCGCTACGGCGTGGAGGTGGTGCCCCTCACCGTCACCATCGACGGCGAGTCCTTCCTCGAGGGGGTCGACCTCGACGCCGACGCCTTCTACCGGCGCTTCGAGGAGGGGCGCCGGCCCGAGGTCTCGACGTCCCAGCCCAGCCCCGGCGCCTTCGCCCGGGCCTTCCGGGCCCTGGCCGACCGGGGGGCGGACCACATCCTGTCCGTCCACATCGGCTCGGCCGTCTCCGGCACGGTCAACAGCGCCCGGCTGGGGGCGGAGGCCGCCGCCGTGCCGGTCCGGGTGGTCGACACCGGCACGGTCAGCTTCGGCGTGGCCTGCTGCGTGTGGGAGGCGGGCGAGGCCCTGGCCGCCGGCGCCTCGCTCGAGGAGGCGGCCCGGGTGGCCGAGCAGGTGGGCGCCGGCGTGGGGACGGTGTTCACCGTGGGCGCCCTCGACCTGGCCCGGGCCGGGGGCCGGCTGGCGGCGCCGGCAGGCGACGACCCCGCCGGGGCCGAGCCCGTCGCCGTGCTCACCATGGCCGGCGGGGAGATGAAGGTGGTGGGGCGGGCGGCCGACCTGGACGGGGCCGTCGAGGCCATGGCCGCCCACATCCTCGCCGCCGGGCCGTCCTTGCGGGTGGGCGTGGGCGTGGCCGACGCCGCCGGCGCCGCCCTCTCCCAGGCCCTCGAGCAGCGCCTGGCCGGCGCGCCGGCGGTCAGGGAGGTGGTGCGCTACCGCATCGGCCCCAGCGTGGGGGCCCACACCGGGCCGGGGACCGCCGGCGCCTTCTTCTACCCGTCCCGCTGACGGCAGGCGCCGGCGCTCACTCGGACACGGCCGACAACAGGGCCTCCAGCAGGAAGCCCAGGTAGCCGTAGACGGCGAGGGCGGCGGCGTCGGGGTCGTCGGGGTCGAAGGTGAGCTCGGTCTCCTCCGACACGTCGAGGCGGGTTCCCAGCACCAGGCGCAGGTCGTTGACCGCCCCGATCCACGCCAGCACCTCCTGCTCGTCGAGGCGGGTGGCGCCGACGCTGGCCTCCACGGTGTCGAGGGCGGCGTGCCGGCGGGCCACCAGGTCGTCGTGGACCATGGCCCGGTACTCGCGGTCGCGCTCCTCGTCGGACGGGTAGGCGGCGGGGAACAGCCGGCGCAGGGTGGGGTCGTCGGTCCCGCCGGCGTCGGTCCCGCTCTGGAGGGCCGCCCGCAGCTGGGGGACCAGCGACGCCAGCAGCTGGCGCTCCTGGTCGGACAGGCGCACCTCGTAGTCACCCTTGCGGGTGCGTCGCACCGGGGCCCGGAACATCAGACGTCGTGCTGCATGGTGGCCCACAGGCCGTGCTCGTGGAGCCGGAACACGTCGAGCTCGCACTTCTCCCGAGTGCCGCTGGCGACGACGGCCCGGCCCTTGTGGTGGACGTCGAGCATGAGGGCGGTGGCCTTGTCCCGGTTGTAGCCGAACAGCTTCTGGAGCACCCAGGTCACGTAGGACATGAGGTTGATGGGGTCGTTCCACACCAGGACGATCCAGGGGATGTCGGGCTCGGCCACCTCGTCGACGTCGGGGCGCTCGACCTCGACGGGAGCCGGAGCGGCGGGGGGTGCGGGGGGAGCCACGGTGACCTCAGGTGGCGGCAAGGGACGGCTGGGCGGGGGCGGCGCCGGCCGGGCGCCGGGCGGGCACCACGGCCTGAACCGGCGCCCGGAAGGTCAAGTTGAGATGGACCACGGCGATCCACACGAGCATGGCGCCGAGCACGTGGATCCCCACGAGCAGGGCCGGCACCCCGGTGAAGTACTGGGTGTAACCCACCGCCGCCTGGGCCACCAGAACCGCCAGCAGGACGCGGGCCGCCCGCTGCACCGGCGCCGGCGCCGCCTGGCGCCGAAGTGCGGCCAGCAGCACCAGGGTGAGGCTCACCAGCACCACCACCGAGGCGCCGTGGACCCGGGCCACGTCGGGCAGGAAGAAGTCGAGGCGGGCGGCCTGGTGGTCGCCGGCGTGGGGACCGGAGGCGGTGACCACCGTGCCGGTGAACACCACCAGTACGGCGGCGGCGAACACCAGCCGGCCGAGCCCGAGCGCCGGCGGGGCGACCCGCACGGCCACCGGCCCGTCGGGGCGCCCGGCCCGGTGGTGGAGCACCACCGCGTTCCAGATCAGGACCATGGACAGCAGGAAGTGGCCCATCACCAGGCGGGGCGACAGCTCGAACAGCACGACCAGGCCCCCGAGCACCACCTGGGCGACCACGCCGGCGACCAGGCCGGCCGACAGCCACACCAGGTCGCGCCGGCGGGGGGTGCGGCGCAAGGCGCCGGCCACGGCCAGGATCACCGCCACCGACACCACGCCGGTGATGGTGCGGTTGACGAACTCGATCATCGCCGGGGCGTCGGTGATCTCGCTGGGGGTTAGCTGGCCCTGCTCACAGAGGGGCCAGTCGCTGCAGCCCAGGCCCGATCCGGTGAGGCGCACGGCGGCGCCGGTGACCACGATGAACGCCAGCGCCACCAGGGCGAAGAGGGTGATGCGCCGGTAGGCGGCCGGTGAGATCCGGGGCAGGGCCATCGCCGTCGATGGTACTGCGGGCGCCTCTCGCGGCCGCCGGGCACGGCGCCGAGCGCTCACCGTTCGGCCCCCGGCCGGCCGGCGGCCGCCCAACTTCCAGTTGGGGCCCCGGACGCCGTAGTGTTCGCGCCCGATGCAGCAGCTGGCCAGTCCCGCTCTCGGCTCCAAGCTCGGGGCGTACGTTGCGCTCACCAAGCCCCGCATCATCGAGCTGCTGCTCGTCACCACCCTGCCCACCATGGTGGTGGCCCACGGCGGCCTGCCGTCGGGGTGGCTGATCGCCGCCACCCTCACCGGTGGTGCGCTGGCCGCCGGCGGGGCCAACGCCCTCAACATGGTGTTCGACCGCGACATCGACCGGGTCATGCACCGCACCCGCAAGCGCCCGCTGGTGACCGGCGCCATCGAGCCCGCCCAGGCACTGGCGTTCGCCCTGACCCTCGAGGTTGCCGCCTTCGCCCTGCTGTGGGCCCGGGTCAACCTGCTCAGCGCCGTGCTGGCGGTCAGCGCCACCGCCTTCTACGTGATCGTCTACACCCTCTGGCTCAAGCGCACGTCCACCAACAACATCGTCATCGGTGGCGCCGCCGGCGCCGTCCCGGTGCTGGTCGGGTGGGCGGCGGTGCAGGACGCCATCGGGCTGCCGCCGCTGGTGCTGTTCGCGGTGATCTTCGTGTGGACGCCACCGCACTTCTGGGCCCTCGCCGTGCGCTACCGCGACGACTACGCCGCCGCCGACGTCCCCATGCTCCCCGCCGTCGCCAGCATGCGCACCACCGCCGTGCGCATCCTCGCCTACACGGTGTTGCTGTGGGCCCTGACCCTGGTGTTCGCGCCGGTGGCCGACATGGGCCTGCTCTACCTGGCGGCGGCGGTGGTGCTCGGTGGGGTCTTCACCTGGCTGTCCGTCCGACTCCTCCGTGACCCGTCGCCCGACCGGGCCATGCGCCTGTTCACCTGGTCGATCACCTACATCACCCTGCTGTTCGGGGCCATGGCCGTCGACCAGCTGCTGCGCCCGTGAGCCACACCATGACCCCGACGGAGACCGCCTCGGGGGCGACCTCAGTGGACGCCGGCGCCGGCCACGAGACCGACGCCGGCCGCCCGCCGGCGGGGCTCGCCGGCTGGTTCACCACCGAGGACCACAAGCGCATCGGACGGCTCTACCTGGGGACGGCGCTGGCCTTCCTCGTGGTGGGCGGCGTGCTCGGGGCCGTCCTCGGCGTCGAGCGCATCAACAGCGGCCTCCAGGTGCTGACCGACGGCACCTTCGGGCAGGTGTACACGCTGCACGGCGAGGTCGCCGTGCTGCTGTTCCTCGTGCCGTTCTTCCTGGGGCTGGCCACCTACCTGGTGCCGCTCCAGGTCGGCTCGCCCGACATCGCCTTCCCCCGCGGCTCGGCCACCGCCTACTGGGCCTACCTGCTGGGCGGCGTCCTGCTGCTGGCGGCCTACGTGGCCAACGGCGGGCCGGGCGGCGGCAGCGAAGTGGGCACCGATCTCTACCTGCTCAGCCTCGCCCTGCTCACCGTGGCCTTCTGCGTGGCGTTGGTGAGCATCCTCACCACCGCCCTCACCCTGCGGGCGCCGGGCATGACGCTGGCCCGCACACCGCTGTTCACCTGGTCCGTGCTCGTGGGTGGCGGCCTCACCCTGCTCGCCAGCCCCGTGCTGCTGGCCCAGCTCGTCGAGCTGTTCATCGGCCACCACTTCACCGGCGACTTCGGTGGGCAGGCGTCCTACGCCCGCATCTCGTGGTTCTGGGCGGTGCCGCAGGTGTACCTGCTGGCCGTGCCCGCCGCCGGCATCGCCGCCGAGATCGTGCCCGTGCTCACCGGTGGTCGCCTCCGCAACCACCGGTCCGGCATGGCCGTGATCGCCGCCCTGGGCATCCTCGGCTTCGGGGCGTGGTCGCCCCCGGCCGCAGCGTCCGCCGACTTCCTCTACGTGGTCGTCGGCCTGGCCGCCCTGCTGCCGGCGCTGGCCCTGGTCGGCCTGCTCGGCGACACGGTGCGGCGCAGCGGCTTCGTGCGCAAGGCCCCGCTCCTGCTGGCGCTCGGCGCCGTGGTGCACCTCCTGCTCGGGGCCCTCGCCGGCGCCCTGCAGGTCGTGCCCGGCCTCCAGCTGCGGGGCACGGCGTGGGAGGCGGCGCAGATCCACTACACGCTCTACGGCGCCGCCACCCTGGCTGCCTTCGCCGCCCTTTGGTACTGGGCCCCCAAGATCTGGGGGGTCGCCCTCGGCGAGGCGGCAGGGACGGCGGCGTTCGCCCTGACCTTCTGGGGCGCCATCCTGCTGGCTGCCCCCGACCTGGTCACCGGCCTGGTCTCCGACCAGCGCCTGCAGGGCGGCCAGTTCGACGACACCGGGCTGGTCATCGCCATGAACGCCGCCAGCGCCCTCGGCGGCGCGCTGGCCGTCCTCGGAGTGCTGGTGGTGGTGGGCGAGCTGCTCCGGCGAGCCCGCGGGCGCAGCGCTGCCGGTGCAGCCGCCAACCCCTGGGGCGGCCACACCCTGGAGTGGGCCACCACGTCGCCGCCGCCCGCCGGCAACTTCGCCGAGCCCGTCGCTCCCGTGACCTCCGCCACCCCGCTCGCC
>JAHWJR010000021.1:1574-8256 GCA_019348335.1 Actinomycetota bacterium | reverse complement strand
CGAGGCCACCGACCGTGAGGAGGTGAAGCGGTGACCGCCACCGCCACCGCGACCACCACGCCGACGCCCGCACCGGACACCGGGACGGCGGCCCTGCCGCCGGCCCCCGAGCCTCGCCGGCGCAACGTCATGCTGGTGGGCACCCTGTTGACCATCGCCGCCGGGACCATGCTCACCGGCGGCCTGCTGGCCGCCTACTTCTCCGCCCGGGAGATCACGCAAGCGGCCGGAGAGGCGTGGCCGGCCGAAGAGATCCTCATCGCCATGCCCAACGCCACCCTGTTCGTGGCCTACCTCACGCTGCTCATGTCCTCGGTGACGGCGCAGTGGGCCGTGTCGGCGCTCAGCTCACGTGACCGGCGGACCATGTACGTGGCCGTCGGGCTCACCCTCATGCTCGGGCTCGCCTTCGTGAACGCCCTGACGTTCTCCTGGGCCCAGCTCGGCATGGTCGCCGGCGCCGACCCCTTCTCGACCACGGTCTACGCCCTCACGGTCAGCCACCTCCTGGTCGTCGTGGCCGCCCATGTCGCCCTGCTCGTCGTGGGCTTCCGGGCCATCGGCGGCCAGTTCTCGGCCCGGAACCGGGAGATGGTGGTGAGCGTCGCCGCCTTCTGGCACTTCGCCGTCGCCATGGGCCTGGTGATCTGGTACTCGGTCTGGTTCCTGGAAGGCGGTCCCTGATGCTCACGCTCGGGTCGCGGTTCTGGCTGGCGGTGACCACCTTCGCCGCCATCGGTTGGCTCGTCTACGTGCTGTCCAGTGGCGGGGAGAAGTTCGGCACGCTGGTGCTCGGCTTCCTCGCCGTGGCCGCCGCCATCCCGGGGATCACCCTGGTGGTGCTGCGTGACGGCAACGTGGCCGCCCAGGGTGCCGGTGCCATGGCGGCCGGCCCCCGCAGCTACGCCACCCGGTTCCCGGCGGCATGGCCGGCGCTGGCTGCCCTCGGCGCCGGCGTCGCCCTGGTCGGTCTGGCCACCGGCGGCGCCCTGCTCTACGTCGGGCTGGCCATCCTGGCGGTGACGCTGTTCGAGTGGATGGTGCAAGGCTGGGCCGAGCGGGCCACGGGCGACCCGGCCGCCAACCAGCGCCTGCGCAACCAGGTGATGTACCCGGTCGAGATCCCGACCCTGGCCGCCCTCGGCATCGGCCTCGTCGTGCTGACGTTCTCCCGGGTGCTGCTGGCCCTGCCCAAGACCGGGTCCACGGTCATCGCCATCGTCGTGGCCAGCGCCATCCTCGGTGTCGCCGTGCTGCTCACCAGCCGTCCCCGGCTCAGCTCGTCGGTGCTGACCGGCGTCGTGGTGGCCGGGGCGGTCGCCCTCGTGGCCGGCGGCATCGTCGGGGCGGTGGCCGGCGAGCGCGAGATCGAGGAGCACGTCGCCGACCACGGCGAGGAAGCCGGGGAAGCCGAGGGAGCCGAGGAGCACGGGGAGGGCGAGAAGGAGCCCAAGGCCGAGGACGGCGAGGGCAAGGGTGGCTGACTTGGCCACGCCCGGCCCCATGGGGGAGGCTGGACGCCCCCGTAGCGGCCCCGCCGACGAAGGAACTGGTCCTCCACTGACTCCTGTGAGCGCCACCACCGTTACTCGCCGCCGGCACCGACGCCGGCTCCTGCCCCGACCCTGGTTCCTGGCCGTCGCCTCCCTGGTCCTCCTGGCCGGCTGCGCGTCCGACGCCCCGCAGGACATGCTCCAGCCCGAGGGCTCCTTTGCCCGCACCCTCGACAACCTCTTCAACCCCATCTTCTGGGTCGCGGTGCTCGTCTTCGTGGTGGTCGAGGGCCTGATCGTCTACGCCATCGTGAAGTGGCGGTACCGCGGCGACGCCGACGACGGTGTCGCCGACGCCGGCGAGATGCCGGCCCAGCTCCACGGCAACACCCGGCTGGAGATCGGCTGGACCATCCTCCCCGCCCTGGTGCTGGCCGGGGTGGCCGTGTTCACCGTGCCGGTGGTCTTCGAGCTCAACGCCGAGCCGGCCAAGGGAGAGGCGCTCGAGGTCGACGTCACCGGCGCCCAGTTCTGGTGGGGCTACGAGTACCCCAGCCAGCCCGACTTCGGCATCACCGACGGCATCGTCACCGCCAACGAGCTGCACATCCCCGCCGGCCAGCGGGTCTACCTGACCCTCCGGTCGGTCGACGTCATCCACTCCTTCTGGGCGCCGAAGCTCAACGGGAAGCGCGACGTGGTCCCCGGCCGGGTCCACAACTGGTTGCTCGAGGCCGACGAGCCGGGTGTCTACTCGGGCCAGTGCGCCGAGTTCTGCGGCGTCTCCCACGCCAACATGCGGCTCAAGGTGGTGGCCCACGACGCCACCAGCTGGGACGCCTGGGTCGAGGACATGCAGGAGGAGCCGGTGGAGCCCGTGTCCGGCCTGGCCGCCGAGGGCTTCGAGCTGTTCCAGCAGCGGGGCTGCTCCGGCTGCCACGTGGTCGAGGGCGCCTACGACGAGGTCGCCGAGGACGCCCCGGCGGCGCCCGACCTCACCCACCTGTTCAGCCGCGACTGCTTTGCCGGCTGCATCTACGACCTCAACGACCGCAACGAGTTGGAGGCGTGGCTGCGCGACCCGCAGCGCAAGGCCGGGTCCAAGATGGTCGTCGGTCAGCTCACCGAGGCCGACATCGACGCCCTCTACGCCTACCTGGAGACGCTGGAGTGACCATGCCGAGGAGCGACCGCTGATGGCACTGACCGAGGAGCGCCCACCGCTGGAGCTCGCCGCCGGCGACGAGCCGGTGCGCAACCCCCTGGGCGCCTTCACCCGGCCCTCGTCGAGCTACGGCTGGCGGTCGTGGCTCACCACCGTCGACCACAAGAAGATCGGCATCCTCTACGGCGCCACGGCCATGGTGTTCTTCGCCCTCGGCGGCCTCGAGGCGCTCCTCATCCGGGCCCAGCTGGCGCAGCCCAACGGCCAGGTGCTCGACCCGCAGGTCTACAACCAGATGTTCACCATGCACGGCACCACCATGGTCTTCCTGGTGATCATGCCGATGCTGGCGGCGTTCTCGAACTACCTGATCCCGTTGATGATCGGGGCCCGCGACGTCGCCTTCCCCCGCCTCAACGCCCTCAGCTACTGGGTGTTCCTGTTCGGGGGCCTGTTCCTCTACTCCAGCTTCTTCCTGGGCGGCGCTCCCGACGGCGGTTGGTTCAACTACGCCCCGCTCTCCGGCGTGGCGTACTCACCCGGCCACGGCATCGACTTCTGGACCCTCGGTCTGCAGATCACGGGCATCGCCTCGCTGCTGGGTGCGGTGAACCTCATCACCACCTGCCTCAACATGCGGGCCCCGGGCATGACGCTGCTGCGCATGCCGGTGTTCGTGTGGATGGCGCTGGTGGCCCAGTTCCTGCTGCTGTTCGCCATCCCGGTCATCACCGTGGCGCTGTTCCTGCTGATGTTCGACCGCCTCTTCGGCGCCAACTTCTTCAACGTCGAAGCCGGGGCCGACCCGCTGCTGTGGCAGCACCTGTTCTGGATCTTCGGGCACCCCGAGGTCTACATCCTCGTCCTGCCCGCCTTCGGCATCGTCTCCGACGTCATCCCCACCTTCGCCCGCAAGCCCCTGTTCGGCTACCCCTTCATGGTCTTCTCGGGCATCGCCATCGGGTTCATGGGCTGGGGCGTGTGGGCCCACCACATGTTCGCCTCCGGCATCGGCCCGGTGTCGGTGGCGGCGTTCTCGCTGTCGACCATGTTCATCGCCGTGCCCACCGGCGTGAAGATCTTCAACTGGATCGGCACCCTGTGGAAGGGGAAGCTGATCTTCACCACGGCCATGCTCTTCGCCGTGGCCCTGGTGTCCCAGTTCACCATCGGCGGCCTCTCCGGCGTGATGCACTCGGTGGCGCCCCACGACACCCAGCAGACCGACACCTACTTCATCGTGGCCCACTTCCACTACGTGCTGTTCGGGGGCTCGATGTTCGGCATCTTCGCCGGCATCTACTACTGGTGGCCCAAGATCTTCGGCCACAAGCTGAGTGAACGCATCGGCAAGGCGCACTTCTGGATGATGTTCGTCGGCTTCAACCTCACCTTCGGACCCATGCACATCGTGGGGCTCCAGGGCATGCCGCGGCGCACCGCGACCTATCCCGAAGGCATGGGGTGGGACCTCATGAACCTGCTGGAGACCATCGGGTCGTTCCTCATCGCCATCTCGTTCCTCATGTGGGTCTACAACGTGGCCGTCAGCCGCAAGAACCCCCATGCCGGCGCCGACCCGTGGGACGGCCGCACGCTCGAGTGGGCCACGTCGTCGCCGCCGCCGGCCCACAACTTCGACGTCGAGCCCACCGTCGAGCACCTCGACGACTGGTGGCACCGCAAGTACGGCGAGGACGAGCAGGGCCGTCCCGTCCGCCGTGAGCGCTTCACCTACCTGAGCCGGGTCGACGAGGCGTCACGCCTGGCCGGCGGCGACGAGCCCGACGTCGACGTCTCGGCCATCCACCTGCCGTCGCCGTCGTACTGGCCCATCGTCCTGGCCATCGGCCTGCCCCTGATCGCCTACGGGCTCATCTTCACCTACTGGCTGGCCGCCCTCGGTGGCGTGATCATCATCGCCGGCGCCTTCGGCCTGGGGCTGGAACCCTCGGTCGACCCCGACGCCGGGCACGGTGACCACGGCGACCACGGGCCCGACGAAGGCCACGACCAGGAGCTGGCCGAGGTCGGCGCCGCCTCCGGTGGGGACGACGACGAGGAGGCATCGTGAGCGTGAGCGAGCAGACGGCGGCACCGGCGGGAGCGGTGCCCGAGGGCGCCGCCCACGTCGCCCACGACGCCACCACCCCGGCGCACCACACCAGCACCGGGCTGTCCAACGAGAAGCTGGCCATGTGGCTGTTCCTCGGGTCGGAGTGCCTGCTGTTCGGGGGCCTGATCTCGACCTTCCTGCTCTACCGCACCCGGGAGGTCACCGCCGGGCCGCCGGTGGGCGACATCTACGACATCCCCTTCACGTCGGTCAGCTCCTTCGTGCTGCTGATGAGCTCGCTGACCATGGTGCTGGCCCTGTCCTCCATCCAGCGGGCCGACCACCGCCGGGCCCGCACCTGGCTGCTCACCACCGCCCTGCTGGGGGCGACCTTCGTCGCCGGCCAGGTCTACGAGTTCACCACGTTCGTGCGCGAGGGCCTGGGCTACACCACCAACCTGCAGGGTTCGGCGTTCTACACCCTGACCGGCTTCCACGGCGTGCACGTGACGCTCGGCATCCTCATGCTGCTGAGCCTGTTCGTGATGTCGCTGCGGGGCCGGCTGCCCTCCGGGCGGGCCGAGACGGTCGAGATCGTCGGGCTCTACTGGCACTTCGTCGACATCGTGTGGATCATCATCTTCACCCTCGTCTACCTGATCCCGGCATAGGGGCGACCATGAGCGAGCAGACCACCGCCCAGGTGGAGCACGAGGAGTACGAGGCCCAGACCGAGCACGGTGCCCACGACCATCCCGGCGAGCGCACCTACGTCGGCATCGCCCTGATCCTCGCCGTGCTCACCGCCGCCGAGGTGGCGACGTACTACTTCGAGGACCAGCTCGGCGGCCTCCTCGTGCCCTCGCTGATCATCATGATGATCGTCAAGTTCTTCCTGGTCGTCGCCTGGTTCATGCACCTGCGCTTCGACAGCAACCTGTTCACCCGCATGTTCGTGTCGGGCCTGTTGCTCGCCGTGGGTGTGTACCTGGCGGCCCTGGCCACCTTCCGCTTCTTCGGCTGACCATGGTGTTGCTCGCCGCCGCCCCCGTCCTGCGAGGCGACCCGTGGCGGTGGCAGCCGCACCCTGAGGTGTGGGCGCTGGTGGCCGGCCTGGCCCTGGCCTACTGGTGGGCCATGACCCGGGTCGGGCCCCGTGCCACCCGGCCGGGGGAGACCGTGGTCACCCGTCGCCAGGTGGCGTGGTTCGTGGCCGCCCTGGTCACCCTCGAGGTGGCCGCCGACTGGCCCGTGCACGACATCGGCGAGCGCTACCTCTTCGGGGTCCACATGGGCCAGCACCTCCTGCTGTCGCTCGTGTTGCCGCCGATGGTGCTGCTGGCCACACCCACCTGGCTGGCCCGCATGGTCGTCGGCCAGGGGACCGCCTACCGGGTCCTGCGCCGGCTCGCCCGCCCCGTGGCGGCCACGCTGATCTTCAACGGGGTGGTGGCCCTCACCCACTGGCCGGCGATGGTGAACGTCTCGGTGTCCAACGGCGCCCTCCACTACGGGGTGCACGTGGTGGTGGTGGCCTCGGCGCTGCTGATGTGGTTGCCGGTGGCGGGACCGCTCCCCGAGCTGCGGCTGACCGTGCCGGTGCAGATGGGCTACCTGTTCCTCCAGTCGATCCTTCCCACCGTCCCGGCGGGCTGGCTCACCTTCGCCGACGGGGTCGTCTACGAGGCCTACGACATCCTGCCCCGGCTTTTCGGGACCTCGGTGGCCAGCGACCAGCAGTTCGCCGGGATGCTGATGAAGGTGGGCGGTGGGACGTTCCTGTGGACGGTCATCGCCGTGCTGTTCTTCCGCTTCGCCCTGCGCCAGGAGCAGAACGACCGCGATCGCGGCCTTCCCCTCGACCGGCGGGCCCCGGTGCGGACCGCCGACGGGCAGGTGCTCACGTGGGAGCAGGTCGAGCGTGAGCTCCAGCGGGCCGGGCCCGCCCCCGTCGAGCCCGACCGCTAG
>JAHWJR010000021.1:0-1474 GCA_019348335.1 Actinomycetota bacterium | reverse complement strand
GGCAGGGTGGCCGGTGTGGCCAGGGCGGCGTCGAGGGCCTGGGCCAGGGCGGCGGCGGGCAGCAACTCGGCCACCGCCTGCAGGCCGGCGGGGAGGCGGTCGAGGGGGAAGACCATGCCGCCGAGCAGGAGCAGCACCAGGTACAGGCCGTTGGCGCCGGCCAGGGTGCCCTCGGCTCGCAGCGTGCCCGCCATGAGCAGGGCCAGGCCGGCGAAGGCCACCGTGGCCAGCACCATGGCGGCGGCGGCCACGCCGGCGCTGCCGCCGGGGCGCCAGCCCAGCAGCACGGCGGTGGTCACCAGCACCACCACCTGGAGCACCTCGACGGCCAGGATGGCCAGGGTCTTGGCCACCAACAGGGCAGGGCGACCCAACGGCGTGGAGCCCAGCCGCTTGAGCACCCCGTACTGGCGCTCGAAGCCGGTGGCGATGGCCAGGCTGACCAGCGCGGTGGACATGACGGCCAGCGCCAGGATCCCCGGGGCCAGGAAGTCCACCGCCCGGTCGACGCCCTCCGGAAGGGGCAGCACGTCGATCAGCGAGAAGAACACCAGCAGGCCGACGGGGATGCCGAGGGTCACGAGCAGCGACTCACCCCGGCGGAGGGTCAAGGCCAGCTCGACGCGGGTCTGGGCGGCGACGGCGGTGGGGCTCACGGTGACGCCTCGTCGCCGCCGGTGAGCCGGAGGAACACGTCCTCGAGGCTCTGGCGACCGGCGCGCAGGTCGGCCAGCGGTTGGTCGTGCTCGGCCAGCCAGGTGCACACGGCGGCGACGGTCGCCGGCGTGGGTGGGGCGGCCACCCGGTACTGGCCTGGCGCCTCCTCGCTGACGCCGGCGCCCACGGCGGCGCCGAGGGCAGCGGTGTCGAGCCCGGCCGGGGCACCGAAGCGGATGTCGTCGCCGGCGGTCGGGGCCGTGAGCTCGGCCGGGGTGCCGGCGGCCACGACCCGACCCCGGTCGACGATGACCACCCGGTCGGCCAGGCGTTCGGCCTCCTCGAGCTCGTGGGTGGTGAGCACCACCGCGGCGCCGGCGTCGGCCAGCTCCCGTACGACCCGGCGCACGACCTGGCGGCCGGCCACGTCGACGCCGGCGGTGGGCTCGTCGAGGAAGGCCACCTCGGGGCGGCCCACCAGGGCGAGGGCCAGCGACAGGCGCTGCTGCTCGCCGCCGGACAGCGTGCGCCACGTCGAGCCGGCCAACCGGTCCAGGCCCAGCCGGGCGAGCAGCTCGTCGGGGTCCTCGGGGTCCGGGTAGAAGGCGGCGAAGAGCCGCAGCGCCTCCCGCACCCGGATGCCCCGGTAGATCCCACCCTGCTGGAGCATCACGCCGATGCGGGGGACCAGGCGCCGGCGGTCGGCCACCGGGTCGAGGCCGAGGACCCGCACCCGGCCGGCGGCGGGCCGGCGGTAGCCCTCCAGCGTCTCCACCGTGGTGGTCTTGCCGGCGCCGTTGGGGCCCAGCAGGGCCAG
>JAHWJR010000150.1 GCA_019348335.1 Actinomycetota bacterium | reverse complement strand
GCTGCTCCGCCTGGCGGACTCCGCAGCCTTGCGGCGGCCGGTACCCTCGCCGGGGATGGCCGCCGCCGATCAACCGCAGGGCTCCCCGGCCGGCGCGTCACCGGAGCAGGAGGCGGGCGACACCCTCCCGGAGGACCTCGACGTCTCCGCCTACGTCGGGATCACGACCTTCCCCGACAACTCCCGCCGGCGCATCCCCGGCGTGCTCTACCTGGTGGTGGCGGCCATCTGCGTGGCGCTGTGGGCGGTGGCCGCCGGCGACAGCGTGCTGGTGAACGACGGCTTCCTGGCCGCCGGCGTGGCCCTCGCCGCCTTCGGCGCCTACTGCCTGTCGGCCGGCTGGCACCTCGCCGTGGACGCCACCGACGCCCTGGTCCAGGCCAGCCGCCGGGTCGGGTTTCCCGTCGGTCACGCGTCGGCGTCGTTGGGCTGGCGAGGCCTGCGCAGCCGCCCGACGTGGCGCATCCTGTTGTACTCGGCCGAGGAGCCGCCGGAGCGGCGTGGCCTGGTGCTGGTCGACGGTGTCGACGGGCAGGTCCTCGAGCACTTCGTCGAGGACAACCCCGAGGACTGGGCCGGCGAGGTGGCCGGCGCCTGACGTCGCCCTCAGGGCCGGCCCTGCACATGCCGCACGGTGCGCTGCGCCGCTCGCAGGTGGTAGGCGCTCTCGTGCACGGCGTGCTGGGCCATGGCCAGGAGGGTGACGTCCTGGTCGCCCACCCGCGCCACCCTCAGCCAGTCGTCACCCGGCAGGCGCTCGAGGAGGGCGGCCAGGCCGGGGGCCGCCTCGCCGATGGCGTCGAGAGCGCCGCCCAGCTCACGTTCGCGGTAGCCGCGCTCGTCCGGCCAGCGCAGCGGGTCGTCGTCGGCCAGCTCCGGGCGTTCGCTCGTCCGGGCCCGGTCCACCCGCTGGCGGTGCCATGCCAGCAGGTCGGCGACGTACCAGGCGTGCTCGACGACCGACCACGACGACGGGTCGGGCCGCCGGCGGACGAGATCGGCGGCCTCCGGGTCGTCGGCCAGCATTCCCAACGCCGAGCGCCAGCGCCGGGGGAACGACTTGAGGGCGACGACGGCGTCGGGCGCGGTGATGGAGGCCGGATCGAGGCCGTCGCCGCTGCTCCTCATCCGGCGGCACCGGCGGGGAGGCGCTCCGCCAGGTGGGAGGGCAGGACGTCGTAGTGGTCGTGACGGGCCGAGAACCGGCCGCGGCCTCCGGTCAGCGAGCGCAGGTCGATGGCGTAGCGCAGGATCTCCGAGGTCGGGACCAGGGCGGTGACCTCCTGCTCGCCCACACCCCGTGGCTCGGTGCCCTGCACCCGGCCCCGGCGGGCGTTGAGGTCGCCCATGACGTCGCCCAGCTGGTCGTCGGGCACGGCCACGGTCAACAGCGAGATGGGTTCGAGCACCACCGGGTTGGCCCGGGCCATCGCCTCGCGGAAGCCGAGGGAGCCGGCCATCTTGAAGCTCATCTCGGAGGAGTCGACCGAGTGGTACTTGCCGTCGAAGCAGGTGACCCTGACGTCGACCACCGGGTACCCGTGCACGCCTCCCTGCTCCATGGCCTCGACGGCGCCCTTCTCCACCGCGGGGATGAACTGGCGGGGGATGGCGCCGCCCACGATGGCGTCCACGAACTCGAAGCCGGCGCCGCGCTCGAGCGGTTCCACCTTGAGGAAGGCGATCCCGAACTGCCCGTGGCCCCCGCTCTGCTTCTTGTACTTGCCCTCCGCCTCGGCCGAGGTGGTGATGGTCTCCCGGTAGGCCACCTTGACCTCGTCGGTGTCGACCTCCACGCCGAACTTGCGGGCCAGGCGCTCCAGGGTGAGCTGGAGGTGGGCCTCCCCGTGCCCCCGCAGCAGGGTCTGGCGGGTCTGCGGGTCGTGTTCGACCCGCAGGGCCTGGTCCTCCTCCTGGAGGCGGCGCAGGGCGTTGGCCAGCTTGTCGTCGTCAGCCTGGCTGCGGGCACGGATGGCCGTGGCCAGCGAGGGCTCGGGCGCCTCGACGGGGGCCACCACGACGGGCATGGCCTTGGGCGCCAGCGTGTCGCCGGTCATGGTGGAGCCCAACTTGGCGACCGCCCCGATGTCACCGGCCACCAGCTTGGCCACCTCGAGCTGCTCCTTGCCCCGCAGTCCGAACAGGACGTGCAGCCGCTCCTCGTGCCCGGTCCGGGGGTTGACCAGGTGGTCGTCGGGGCGGATGGTGCCCGACAGCACCTTGAACAGCGAGATGCGCCCCACGTAAGGGTCGGCGATGGTCTTGAACACCAGGGCCAAGGGCTCGCCGGCCGGGTCGGGCGCCACCTCGGTGTCGACGTCGCCGGCCCGCACGGGTGCGCTCGGCCGGTCGAGCGGCGACGGACCGATCTCGCACAGGAAGCGAGCCAGGCGGTCGACGGCGATGTCGGCGGTGGCCGAGCCGCACACCACCGGGAAGACGTTGGCCTCGGCCACGCCGCGGGCGAGGACGCTCTCGAGCTCCTCGTACGAGGGCATGTCGCCCTCGAGGTAGCGCTCGAGCAGGTTGTCGTCGGCCTCGACGATGCCCTCCACCAGGTTCTCCCGCACCCGGTGCTCGAAATCGGCCATGTCCTCGGGGATCTCGCCGGCCACCGGCTCGCCGCCGTCGTAGAGGTACGCCCTGTCGGCGAGCAGGTCGCAGATCCCCCGGAACTCCGTGGCCTCACCGAGCGGCAGCTCGAGGGGGGCGATGCCGCTGCCGAACACGTCGCGCAACTGCTCGAGGGTGCGCTCGAAGCCGGCACGGTCGCGGTCGAGCTTGTTGACGAAGACCATGCGAGGGAGCCGGCGAGCCTCGGCCAGGCGCCAGACCGCCTCCGTCTGCACCTCGATCCCCTCCACCGCGCTGACCACGAACACCGCCAGGTCGGCGACCGACAGGGCAGCGTGGACGTCACCGATGAAGTCGGCGTAGCCGGGCGTGTCGATCACGTTGATCTTGCACCCTTCGAACTCGAGGGGGGCCAGCGCCAGCGACAGCGAGATGCCGCGCTTGACCTCCTCCGGCTCGTGGTCGGTGACGGTGGTGCCGTCCTCGACCCGACCTCGCCGGTTGGTGGCGCCGGACCGGTAGAGCAACGCCTCGGCCAGGCTGGTCTTGCCGGCGCCACCATGGCCGACGAGGGCGACGTTGCGGATCTTCGCTGGCGGGTACTCCTGCATCGGACCCCTCTCCGGCGGCACCGTCCCCGACCCTTCCCCGGGGACGGTTGCGGCTCACGGCATGGCCCGAGATTAAACGAGCACGCGCCCGGCGCGTCGGCTCCCCGGCGATGGACGGCGTAGCCGGTGCGGAGCCGGAGGCAGGCCGCGGCCGCGGGCGGCTCCGAGGCCCGGCGGTTTCGGCTGGTAGCTTGGGGGAGACCCCTGTTCCGGGGCCCGTACCCGGCCACGCCAGGAGCAAGCGATGCTCGACGGACGTTGGAAGAACGACATCGAGCGCCGGTTGCGCCCCCTCGGCACCGATCTGAGCCGCACTGGCCTCAGCGCCGACCACCTCACGGTGGTGGGGATGGTCATGGCCGTGGCCACCGCCGTCGCCGTGGCCAACGGGGCCCTGCGCCTCGGCGTGCTGCTCCTGGTGGCCAGCGCCCTGCCCGACGCCCTCGACGGTGCCGTGGCCAAGGCCTCGGGCACGGCCGGGCCGCGCGGCTCGTTCTTCGACTCGGTCGCCGACCGCGTCACCGACTCCCTGTTGCTGGGGGGCGTGGCCTGGTACCTCTCGTCGACCATGGGCGGCCGCATCGTCCTCCTGCCCTTCGCCGTGCTGGCCACGTCGACGCTCGTGTCGTACCAGCGGGCCAAGGCGGAGTCGCTCGGCTTCGAGGCACGGGGTGGGCTGATGGAGCGGGCCGAGCGCATCGTCGCCCTCGGCATCGGGTTGCTGTTCGACGCCCTCCTGGTCCCGGTGCTGTGGCTGATGCTGGCCCTCACGCTGTTCACGGCTGTGCAGCGCTTCGTCAAGGTCTGGCGCCAGGCCAGCGTGCCGGTCCCGGCTGCGCCCCGGCCCCGCTGGCGGGCTCGTCGGGTGGCCCGCAGGCGTGACCCGGCCCGGCGCCGGCAGGCCTACCGCAGCCGCCGCTCCTAGCCCGCTCGCCTTCTCCCCGCGCTCGATTGACCCAACCCGCCGGGGCACGTTCGGGGGGCGTCGGCCAACGGTTGGCTCTGCCCGCCTACCGGCTGGCCTCCTCGCTGGTCCGGGTGCTGCCGGCGCCGGTGACCGCCGCCGCCGAGCGGCCCCTGGGAGCCGGCTTGTCGATGGCATTGTCCGCTCGCCGTGACGTGGTCGAGCGCCACCTGCGGCGGGTCCACGGACCGGAGGTGGGCAGGGACGAGCTCCAGGCCGAGGTGCGCCGGGCCTTCGAGTCCTACGCCCGGTACTGGATCGAGTCGTTCCGGCTGCCGGCGCTGTCGAGGGCCGAGATCCGGAGCCGGATGTGGGCCGAGGGCCTCGAGCACCTCGACGCCGCGCTGGCCCGGGGCAAGGGCGCCATCCTCGCCCTCCCGCACCTGGGAGGGTGGGACTTCGGCGGGGCGTGGTTGGCCATCCAGGGACATCCGCTCACCGTGGTGGTGGAGCCGGTGCAGCCGCCGGAGCTGCTGGAGTGGTTCACCGCCCTGCGCTCCGAGGTCGGCCTCACCGTCGTGCCGCTCGGGCCCGACGCCGGCTCGACGGTGCTGCGGGCACTGCGGGCCAACCGGGCCGTGGCCCTCCTGTCCGACCGTCACGTCGGCGGGAGCGGCGTCGAGGTGGAGTTCTTCGGCGAGCGGACCACCCTGCCCGCCGGCCCGGTGACCCTGGCCCTGCGGGCCGGGGCCGCCGTGCTCCCCACGGCGGTGTACTTCGAGGAGCACCGCGGCCACATGGGGCTCATCCGCCCACCGCTGGCCCTGAACCGCTCGGGTTCGTTGCGCGACGACGTCGCCCGCCTCACCGCCGAGCTGGCCCGGGAGCTGGAGCT
>JAHWJR010000020.1:7673-17291 GCA_019348335.1 Actinomycetota bacterium | reverse complement strand
CCGCCATCCACCAGGTCGGAGCCGTCGGAGGTGCCGTCGATGCCGAAGGCCTGGCACAACCGGGCCGGGCCCCGGCAGAGGTCACGCTCGCGGCGGCAGGCGGGACGGCGGCCCCACATCTCGTCGAGGCCCGACAGTGGCCGCAGGGCGCGGAGCAGCACCGCCACTCCCTCGCCCTCGTCCCCGCACACGGCGTTGGCGCACCAGTGCATGCCGTAGGTGAAGTAGACGTAGAGATGGCCCGGAGGCCCGAACATGGTGGCGTTGCGCGCCGTGCGACCGCGGTAGGTGTGGGAGGCCGGGTCCAATGGACCGCAGTAGGCCTCGGTCTCCACGATCAGTCCCCGGCAGGGCCCTCTGACCAGCACCTTGTGCAGCAGGTCCGGCGCCACCTCCCTGGGGTCGCGCCGGTAGAACTCACGGGGCAGCGGCGGCACCGAGGCGCTCCCGGTCCGACGACAGGCGGGCCCGGAAGCGCTCCAGCTGGACGGCCACCGCCTCGGGGCCGGCGCCGCCGGCGGTGGTGCGGCGGGACACGGCCGTGCCGGGCTCGAGCAACCCCACCGCTTCGGGCCCCAGCTCGGGGGCCGCCGCCACCAGGTGAGCCAGCGCACCGTCGTCCTCGTCGTCCGCTGCCTGGCGCACCAGGCGCCCCACCACGGCGTGGGCGTCGCGGAACGGCATCCCCCCGGCCACGAGATGCTCGGCCAGGTCGACGGCCGCCGCCGCCGGGCCGTCGGCGGCTGCCGCCATGCGGTCGGTGCGGAACGTGGCGCTGGCCAGGAGGCCCGCCAGCGCGGCCAGCGCCGGCCGGACCTGGTCGACGGCGTCGAACAGCGGCTCCTTGTCCTCCTGGAGGTCGCGGTTGTAGGCCAGCGGCAGGCCCTTCAGCGTCGTGAGCATCCCCGTGAGGTGCCCGATCAGCCGGCCCGCCTTGCCCCGGGCCAGCTCGGCCACGTCGGGGTTCTTCTTCTGGGGAAGCATCGACGAGCCGGTGGCCCAGGCGTCGTCGAGGACCAGGAAGCCGAACTCGTCGCTGTTCCACAGCACGAGCTCCTCGCCGATGCGTGACAGGTGCACGCCCAGCAGGGCGAGGTCGAACAGGGCCTCGGCCACGAAGTCGCGGTCGGAGACGGCGTCGAGGCTGTTCTCGAAGCGCCCGGCGAAGCCCAGGTCGGCGGCCACGGCGTCGGGATCGAGGGGCAGCGACGACCCGGCCAGGGCGCCGGCACCGAGCGGCGACACGTCGAGGCGCGCTCGGGTGGCCAGCAACCGGTCGACGTCGCGGGCCAGGGCCCATCCGTGGGCCAGGAGGTGGTGGGCCAGGAGCACGGGCTGGGCCCGCTGGAGGTGGGTGTAGCCGGGCAGGTAGGCGCCCCCGGCCTCCACGGCCCGGTCGAGCAGCACCTGCTGGAGCTCGATGCCGAGCACGGCGACCGACGCCAGCTCCCGCTTGCACCACAGGCGCAGGTCGGTCGCCACCTGGTCGTTGCGGCTGCGCCCGGTGTGCAGCTTGGCCCCGGCGGGACCGGCCAGCTCGGTGACCCGGCGCTCGACGGCGGTGTGGATGTCCTCGTCACCGGGCGCGAAGTCGAAGCTTCCCGACGCCAGCTCCTCGTCCACCGCGTCGAGGGCGGCGAGCACGGTCTCGACCTCGCCGTCGTCGAGCACCCCCGCCCGGCCCAGCCCCCGGACATGGGCCCGGGAGCCGGCGATGTCGTCGGTCGCCAGCCGGCGGTCGACGGCCAGGCTCACCGTGAAGTCGAGCAGCTCGGGAGCCGGTCCCCCCGAGAAGCGCCCCTGCCACAGCGTCACCGGGGCATGCCCCCCTCGTCCTTCCTCCCCTGGCGGGCGGCCCAGGTGCGGATCCCCAGCCCCCAGAGGCGGACGAACCCTTCGGCATCCTGGTGGCGGAAGCTGTCGGCGGCCTCGTAGGTGGCCAGGTCGTAGTCGTAGAGGCCCACCGGGCTGCGCCGGCCGGCCACGATGCAACGGCCGGGCATCTCGCAGCGCAGCCGGACCTGGCCGGTGACATGGCGCTGGCTCTCCTCCACGAAGGCGTCGAGGGCCGACTTCAACGGTGAGAACCACAACCCGTCGTAGACCAGCTCGGCGTAGCGGGGCTCGAGGCGGGCCTTCTCGTGGGCCAGGTCGCGCTCCATGGTCAGGTCCTCCAGGTCGGAATGGGCCATGAGCAGGGCGAGCGAGCCGGGGCACTCGTAGATCTCCCGGCTCTTGATGCCGACCCGCCGGTTCTCGACCATGTCGATGCGCCCCCAGCCGTATGAGCCCACCACCCGGGTGACCTCGTCCACCAGCTCGTGGAGGGGCAGGCTGCGCCCGTCCAGGGCCACGGGCACGCCCTGCTCGAAGTCGATCACCAGGTCGCAGGGCCCGGTGGCCGTGGGCGTGGTCGTCTCGTAGACCTCCTCCGGTGGCGACTCCCAGGGGTCTTCGAGCACACCGCACTCGATGGTGCGGCCCCACAGGTTCTGGTCGATGGAGTACGGGCTGGCCTTGGTCACGGTCACGGGGATGGCGTGCCGCTCGGCGTACTCGATGGACTCCTCGCGGGTCAGGCCCCAACCCCGGACCGGCGCCAGGATGTCGAGGTCGGGCGCCAGGGCGGCGGTGGAGACCTCGAAGCGGACCTGGTCGTTGCCCTTCCCGGTGCAGCCGTGGGCCACCGCGTCGGCCCGGTGCTCACGGGCGGCAGCCACCAGGTGCTTGACGATCACCGGGCGGGACAGGGACGACACGAGCGGGTACTTGCCCTCGTAGCGGGCGTTGGCCCGCAGCGCAGGGGCGACGTAGTCCTCGGCGAACTCCCGCCGGGCGTCGACCACCACGGCTTCCACCGCCCCCGCCGCCAGCGCCCGCTCCCGGATGGTCTCGAAGTCGCCACCCTGGCCCACGTCGACGGCCACGGCGATCACCTCGGTGCCCATCTCCTCGATCATCCACCGCACCGCCACGGAGGTGTCGAGTCCCCCGCTGTAGGCCAGCACCGCTCGTGTCGCCATGATCAGCCCTCCTCGCTTCGCGGCCCGCCGGCATCTCCGGCCGGGCCGTCTTCTGTCGTGTGGTCGAGGCCGGCCAGCCCCCGGAGGCGATCGGCCACCTCGGCACCGCCGGCGTGCTCGGCCACGACCACCAGGACGGTGTCGTCACCGGCCACCGTGCCCACGATCTCGGGCAGGCCGGCCCGGTCGAGGGCGGAGCCCACCACGTGGGCCGAGCCCGGTGGCGTGCGCAGGACCACGAGGTTGGCCGACCACGCCACCTGGACCACCCAGTCGGAGAACACCCGCCGGAGGTGGTCGCCCGGCGCCACCTGCTCGAAGGCGAGCTCGGGGATGGCGTACACGGTCTCGCCTCCCGGCACCCGCACCTTCACCGCGCCCAGCTCGTCGAGGTCGCGCGACACCGTCGCCTGGGTGGCGCTGACGCCCTCGGCGGCCAGCAGCTCGACCAGGCGGGCCTGGCTGCTCACGGGATGGGCCCCGAGCAGCCCGGCGATCCGGTGCTGGCGCTGGGGCTTGCCCAACTGGCCCTCGCCCCCCGGGGTCAAACCGAGCCCTCTGCCACGGAGCCGCCCAGCGGGGAATCGCCCAGCAGGAAGGCGAGCAGGCCCCGGGCGGCGTGCATCCGGTTGGCCGCCTCCGGCCAGACCAGGCTGCGGGGCCCGTCGACCACCCCGGCGGAGACCTCCTCGCCCCGATGGGCGGGCAGGCAGTGGAGGAACACCGCCTCCGGCGCGGCCAGTCCCATCAGGTGCTCGTCGACCATGAAGCCGGCGAAGGCCCGCCGGCGCTCGTCGGCCTCATCTTCTTGTCCCATGGAGGCCCACACGTCGGTGACCACCACGTCGGCACCACGCACCGCCTCTCCCGGATCGGTCGTGGCCAGCACCTCCGCTCCCCCCGACCGGACCCGGTCGAGGTGGTCGGGGTCGGGCCCGAAGCCCGTCGGGCACGCCGCCCGCACGCTCATCCCGGCCATGGTGGCGGCCAGGGAGAGCGACCGGAAGACGTTGTTGGCGTCGCCCACCCAGGCCAGCTGGCGACCGGCCAGGTCACCGTAGTGCTGGCGCAGGGTCAGCACGTCGGCCAGCGCCTGGGTGGGGTGGGCGCGATCGCTGAGCAGGTTGACCACCGGGACCGAGGCGACGGCGGCCATGCGCTCGAGCACGCCGTGGTCGGCCACCCGGGCGCCGATGAGCGCGTGGTACGACGACAGGGTCCGGGCCAGGTCCTCGGCCGTCTCCCGGACGTCGATCCCGACCTCCTCGCCCCGCAGGGACACGGGATGGCCGCCGAGCTGCACCACCGCCATCTCGGTGGCGTTGCGGGTGCGGGCCGACGGCTTCTCGAACAGCAGGGCGGCGCCCTTGCCGTGCAGGACCGGGGCGGGCCGGGGCGCGTCGGCCAGGTCGAGCACCGTCGCCAGCTCGGCCGGGGACAGGTCGTCGACCTCGAGCAGGTGTCGCAGCCTCACCGCAGGACCTCGGCCAGGATCTCGAGGGCCTCGTCGACCTCGGCCTCGGAGACCAGCAGCGGCGGCGCCAGGCGCACGGCGGTGGACGTGACCGCGTTGACCACCAGCCCTCGCTCCAGGGCGCCGGCGGTCACCTCGGCGGCCGGGCGCTCGACCAGCTCCGCCGCCAGCAGCAGGCCCAGGCCCCGCACGAGGCGGACCCCGGGGACCTGACCGAGCGCCTCGGCCAACCGGGCGCCGGTCGCCGCCGCCCGGCGGGGAACGTCCTCGGCCTCCATGGTGGCCAGCACCGCCCGCGCCGCCGAGGCCGCCAGGGGCTGGCCCCCGAAGGTGCTGCCGTGGTCGCCCGGGCGGAAGGCGGCGGCCACCTCGGCGCGGGCCCAGCAGGCACCGATGGGCACGCCGTTGCCGAGGGCCTTGGCCAGGGTCACCACGTCGGGACGGACGTCGAAGTGCTCGAAGGCGAACCACCGGCCCGTGCGCCCCAGCCCGGTCTGGACCTCGTCGACCATCATCAGCAGCCCGCGCTCGTCACAGAGCCGGCGCACGCCCTGGAAGTACTCGGCGGTGGCCGGCTGCACGCCCCCCTCACCCTGCACGGGTTCGAGCAGCACGGCGGCCACGCCGGGGTCGATGGCCGCCTCGAGGGCGTCGAGGTCGCACCAGGCGACGTGGCGGAAGCCCTCGGGGAGCGGCTGGAAGGCCTCGTGCTTGGCCGGCTGGCCGGTGGCGTGCAGGGTGGCGAGCGTGCGGCCGTGGAACGACCCGTAGGCGCTCACGACCGTGTGGCGGCCCCGGCCTCCCCACTTGCGGGCGAGCTTGATGGCGCACTCGTTGGCCTCGGCGCCGGAGTTGGAGAAGAACACCTGGCCGCCGCCGCCGAGCAGCCGGTCGAGGGTGCGGGCGACCTCGGGCCCCACCTCGGTGCCGAAGAGGTTGGACACGTGCACGAGGGTCCGGGCCTGGGTGGCCACGGCCTCGGCCACCGCCGGGTGGGCGTGGCCGAGGGCGGTGACGCCGAGGCCGGAGAGGAAGTCGAGGTAGCGGCGACCCTCGACGTCCCACAGCTCGGTGCCCCGGCCCCGCACGAAGGTCACCGGCGGCGGCGGGTAGGTGGGCATGAGCGGGGAACCCGGTCCGTCGCTCATGCCGAGATCATGGTGCCGATGCCGGAGTTGGTGAAGATCTCCAGCAGCAGGACGTGGGGGACGCGGCCGTCGAGGATGTGGGCGTGGCCGACGCCGGCCCGGACGGCCCGGACGCACGAGTCGATCTTGGGCACCATGCCGGCGGTGACGGTGCCGGCCTCGATCATGGCCTCGGCCTGCTCGACCGACGCCGTCGACAGCACGCTGCCGGGGTCGCCGGCCCGGCCCCACAGCCCCTCGACGTCGGTCAGGTAGACGAGCTTCTCGGCCCCGAGGGCGGTGGCGATGGCGCCGGCGGCGGTGTCGGCGTTGATGTTGAAGGCCTGCCCGGCGTCGTCGGCGCCGATGGTCGCCACCACCGGGACGATCTCCTCGTTGAGCAGGCGCTCGAGGATGGCGGGCCGCACCTCGTCGATGTCGCCCACGAAGCCCAACTCGGCCGAGCGGGCACGGGCCCGGAGCAGGCCGGCGTCCTCACCCGAGACGCCCACCGCCGGCGTGTCGTGCAGGTTGAGGGCGGAGACGATGTCGCGGTTGACCTTGCCCACCAGCACCATGCGGGCGATGTCGAGGGTCTCGGCGTCGGTCACCCGCAGCCCGTCGACGAACTCGGGCACCTTGCCCAGGCGGGCCATGAGGTCGCCGATCTGCGGGCCGCCGCCGTGGACCACGACCATCCCCATGCCCACGGACCGCAGCAGGGCGATGTCCTCGGCGAACAGGGCCAGGGCGTCGCCGTCGGCGTGGCCCTGCCCCACCGATGCGGTCATGGCGTTGCCGCCGTACTTGACCACGGCGACGGTGTTGCGGAAGCGGCGGATGTAGGGCAGGGCCTCGACCAGGATCTCGGTCTTGTCGGCGGCGCTCAGCCCCGCCAGCCCGTCGACGGCGTCCATCACGAGGTCCGCATGTTCTCGTCGACGTAGCCATGCGTCAGGTCGTTGGTGAGGATCGAGCCCGCGCCCTGACCCAGGCCCAGGTCGACGGCGATCTCGAGGTTGCGGCGGGCCATGACCTCGGTCAGGGCGGCGGCGTCGTGGGGCGCGGCCACCCCGCCGGCGCAGACGGTGACACCGCCGTAGGCGACCGAAACGCGTTCGGGATCGAACGCCGCGCCGGCGCTGCCCGCCTCGCTGACCACCCGCCCCCAGTACGGGTCGGCGCCGTACCACGAGCACTTGCACAGCTGGCTGTCGGCGATCCGCCGCGCCACCCGGGAGGCGTCGTCGGGCGAGGCGGCGCCGGTGACGACCACCCGCACCACCTTGGTCGCCCCTTCGGCGTCGGCGGCCATCTGCCCGGCGAGGTCGGCGCAGGCCTCCACCACGGCGGCGGTGAGCTCGGCGTGGCCGACGGGGCCGGCGAGGCCGCTGGCCAGCAGGAGCACGGTGTCGTTGGTGGAGCAGCACCCGTCGATGGACAGGGCGTTGAACGAATCGGCCACGCCGGCGTGCAGGGCGGCGTCCAGCTCGGCCGGCGAGGCGGCGGCGTCGGTGGTGAGCACGGCCAGCATCGTGGCCATGTGGGGGGCGAGCATGGCCGCGCCCTTGGCCATGCCCCCCACGGTGAAGCCGGCGCCGGAGACGGCGACCTCCTTGGCGGTGGTGTCGGTGGTCAGGATGGCCCGGGCGGCGTCGGCCGCTCCGCCGGCGGACAGCGCGCCCGTCACCGCAGGCACGCCGGCGCGGATCGCCGCCATGGGCAGGGGGATGCCGATGAGGCCGGTGGAGCACACCAGCACCTCCTCGCCCCGGCACCCCAGCCGATCGGCGACCAGGGCGCAGGTCTCCTCGGCGTCCGCCCGGCCGGGGTCGCCGGTGGCGGCGTTGGCGTTGGCGCTGTTGAGCACCACCGCCGCCGCCTGTCCCCCGGTGGCGTGAAGATGGGCGCGGGTCACCACCACCGGTGGGGCGGTCGCCAGGTTGACGGTGAACACGCCGGCGGCCGGGACCGGCCGGCGGTCGGCGGTGGCCACCAGGGCGAGGTCGGCCCGGCCGTCGTCCTTGATCCCGCAGGCGACGCCGGCGGCCTCGAACCCCCGAGCGGCGGTGACGCTCACGGCGAGATCCCGGCGAGCGGCAACCCCGTGGTCTCGTCCAGGCCGAGCGCCAGGTTGGCGCACTGGACGGCCTGGCCGGCTGCCCCCTTGACCAGGTTGTCGAGGGCGCACAGCACCATCACCCAGCCGGTCCGGGGATCGTGGCGGGCGGTGAGGTGGGCGCAGTTGGACCCGGCGGTGGCCTTGGTCGACGGCGACTCGGGGCCCACGACCACGAAGGGCTCGTCCTGGTAGGCCTCGGCCAGGGCCTCGAGGACGGCCTCGCCCGAGGCCCCCGGCGCCGGCCGGGCGTAGCAGGTGGCGAGGATGCCGCGGTTCATGGGCGCCAGGTGCGGGGTGAACAGCACCGAGGCGCCGGTGGCCTGCTCGATCTCGGGGGTGTGGCGGTGCCCGATCAGGCCGTAGGCCCGGAAGTCCTCGTCGACGGTGCAGAAGGTCGTGTTGGCCTTGGCCGCCCGCCCGGCACCGGACACGCCGGTGGCGGCGTCGACGATGACCCCGGTGGGCTCGACCAGGCCCGCCCGCAGCAGCGGGGTCAGCGCCAGCGCGGCGGCCGTCGGGTAGCACCCCGGGACGGCGATGGCGGTGGCGCCGGCCAGCGTCGGCCGGAACAGCTCGGGAAGCCCGTAGGCGAAGTCGGCGAGGAGGTCGGGGGCGGGATGGGGCGCCCCGTACCACTGGTCGTACAGCGAGGCGTCCTTGAGCCGGAAGTCGGCAGAGAGATCGACCACCACCCCCGCCCGCTTCACCAGATCGGGCACCACGGAGCCGCTGGCGCCGTGGGGCAGGGCAAGGAACACCGCGTCGAGGCCCTCGGCCAGCTCGGGGTCGTAGCGGAGGAACGTCAGGTCGCCGGCGACCGCCGCCAGGTGGGGGTACAGCTCCCGCACCAGGGTGCCGGCCGAGGTGTCGGCCGCCACCCAGGCGACCTCGAGCTCGGGATGGGCCAGGCACAAGCGGAACAGCTCCGCACCGGCGTAGCCGGAGGCCCCGAGGATGGCGATGCGCCGCACCGAGCGAGCATACGTAAGGCCGCATGGTTATGCAACCAGCAGGAGGAGCCGCTCAGGGAGCCCCGGCCCGGCGCCCGAGCCTACGCTGGCCGCCCATGCACGGGGACGACCTGCGCCGGCAGCTGGCCGAGGGCTCGGTGCTCATGCCGGGCGTGTGGGACGCCCTCTCGGCCCGGGTGGCGGCGCAGGCCGGCTTCGCCACCGTGTTCGTGTCCGGCTACGCCACTGCCGGCACCCTGCTCGGGCTCCCGGACTTCGGGTACCTCACCGCCAGCGAGATGGCCGAGGTCGCCCGCCGGGTGTGCCGGGCGGCGCCCGAGGTGACCGTGGTGGTGGACGGTGACACCGGCCACGGCAACGCCCTCAACACCCGCCGCACCGTCGAGCAGTTCGAGTCGGCGGGAGCGGCGGGCATCTTCCTGGAGGACCAGGTCTGGCCCAAGCGCTGCGGGCACCTCCGCGGCAAGCGGGTGGTCCCGGTCGAGGACTGGTTGGCCAAGCTCCGCGCCGCGCTGGATCAACGGGACCAGCTGTTCGTGGTGGCCCGCACCGACGCCCGGGCGGCGGTGAGCCTCGACGAGGCGTGCGCCCGGGCCCGGATGGCCGCCGACCTGGGCGTGGACGCCGTGTTCGTCGAGGCACCCGAGTCGGTGGCCGAGCTCGAGGCGGTGGCCGCCGCCGTCCCCGGCGTGATCCGGGTGGCCAACATGATCGAGGCGGGCCGCACCCCGCTGCTCACCCCCGCCGAGCTCCACGACCTCGGTTACGACCTGGTGGTCTCCCCCCTGACCGGGCTCTTCGCCGCCACCCGGGCGCTGGTCGACGCCTACCGGGTGCTGCGAGGCGAAGGGTCGCTGCGGGACCACCTCGAGCTGGTGACGGGCTTCGAGGAGTTCGGGGA
>JAHWJR010000020.1:0-7573 GCA_019348335.1 Actinomycetota bacterium | reverse complement strand
GCCGGCGCCGCCGCCGGGCTGCTCATCGCCGGGCTGGACCTGGGCGTGGTGGGACGCCGCTACCCCGCCATCGCCGCCCTGCCTCCCACTGCGCAGGTCGCCGACCACCTGGCCTTCGGCACCGTCGTGGCTCTGGTCGTCCGCCGGCGGCGGCAGCAGCGGGCGCGGGCTACGCCCTGGGCGGGGCGAACGCCGCCTTGACCCGGTCGAGCGCGCCCTCGACGACCCACAGGTCGGTGATGGTCATGGCCAGGGCCTTGGCCCCGTCGATGACGGCCCGGTCGCCGGCCGGGGAGCCGGCGTGGCGGGCGAACTCGGCGGAGTGGATGGAGACCCCCGAGGGGCTGACCTTGATCATGGGGTGGATGGACGGCACCAGGTAGCTCACGTTGCCCATGTCGGTGCTGCCCACGACCCGGTCGGCGGGGCCGGCCACCCGGGCCAGCGGTCGCCCCAGGTCGGCGGAGTTGGCGGCGTAGAGGTCGATCAGCACGGGGTTGTCGACCATCTCGGCGTAGTCGTGGCTCACGAAGCGGTGCTCCACCGAGCAGCCCGTGGCCAGCGCCCCGGCCTCGAAGCAGGCGAGGACCCGGGCCTTGAGCGGGTCGAGCGAGGGCGCCCGGGCCGAGCGGACCATCCAGCCCATGGCCGTGTGGTCGGGAACGATGTTGGCCTTGTCGCCACCCTTGGTGAACACGCCGTGCACCCGGTCGGTGTCGGCGATGTGCTGGCGCAGGGCGGCGACGTTCAGGTACCCGAGGACGGCGGCGTCGAGGGCGTTGCGACCCCGCTGCGGGGCGGCGGCGGCGTGGGCCGCCTCGCCGAAGTACTCGACCTCGAGCATGGCGGCGGCCAGGGAGTCCATGGTGGCCAGGTCGGCGCCGGCGGGGTGGACCATCATGGCGGCGTCCACGCCGTCGAGTGCCCCCCGGTTGGCGAGCTCGACCTTGCCCGCCCCGCCCTCCTCGGCCGGGGTGCCCAGCACCCGGACCCGCCCGCCCGCCTCCTCGGCGACGGCGGCGGCGGCCAGGCCGGCGCCCGCCGTGGCGGCGGCGATGACGTTGTGCCCGCAGGCATGACCGATGCCCGGCAGGGCGTCGTACTCGCAGCACACGACCACGGTGGGCCCCTCGCCCCCGGCCCGGGCGTCGAACGCGGTGGCCAGGCCGTAGGCGCCCCGGGCCACCTCGGCACCCTCCCGCTCGAGCAGCGCGGTGAGCAGGTCGTGGGCGAAGTGCTCCTCGTAGCACAGCTCGGGGTGGGCGTGGATCTCGTGGGACGTGGCGATGAGCGCCGGCGCCAGCTCGTCGACGCGGGCGCACACGCGCTCCTTCAGCCGGGCCACATCCATCGCCTCACCCTACGCCGCCGCCTTCCGACGCTGGCCTCTACACCACCACGGTGAGGGCGTCGGGCTCGGCCCGCAACGACAGCCGGCGCCCGACGGTGACCACCTCGCCGTCGAGGCGGATGGGGAGGTCGCGCCCCAGGTCGACCTGGAGGGCGCGAGTCCGCCGCTCGGAGATGCCGGGATGGGGCAGGTGGGCGCCCTGGGCGACGCGGGAGCGGGCCCCCAGGAGCTGGCGGACCGGCAGGCGCCCGTCGTAGGTGTCGAGCAAGCCGTCACCCGGGTGCGCCCGGGGACCGAGGTTCCACTCCCCCAGCCACGCCGCGTTCATGGCGGCGAAGGCCCACCCCCACCACCATCGGCGGCGGGCGACGAGATGGGCCACGAACCAGTGCAACCGCCCGTCGACGAGCACCGAGCCCAGATCGCACTGCACGACCACCGCAGCTCCCGACCGCAGGCGGCCCTCGTCCCCCCGCCCGCCCAGCGTCCGGCACAGGTCACCGCCCAGGAGACCCAGGGGCGGCACCGGCTCGTCCGCCCGCCGGGCGGCGCTCACCACGGCACGGGCCTCGGCGTCCGTGCGCACCACCACCCCGTGGTCCGGCAGCGCTCCCGGGGCGCCCCAGGCCTCGCCCTTGCGGACCGTCACCTCGACGGCGGCAGGGCCTGCTCGGCCGGTACGTCGGCGGCGGTGACCCTCGACGACGCCTCGACCACGCCTCGGAACAAGGCATCGGCCGCCGATCGGGCGGCGGTGGCCGTCGCCGGCAGCGGGGCCACGTCGCCGAGCTGGCGGAGCAGGTCGATGAGCTGCTTGACGTTGCGGACGAAGTCGCCGCCCGAGAGCTCCTCCGCCTCCAGGACGTCGTCGAGGGCATCACCCCCCGCCCAGGCCGTGGCCAGGCCCATGAAGCCGGGGTCGGGCTCGCGGGTGGGGGGCAGGCCGGCACGGTCCTCGGCCGCGGCCAGGCGGGCCGAGAGGCGCTGGATCGTCCCCCACCGGCGTCGCAGGTCGGCGGAGGGGATGTCCGGAGCCGGTGGCTCCGACCGCCCCCGCGCCTCGAAGGTGAACACGGAGGCGAGCCCGGCCAGGGGGGCAGGCGACAACCCGTCGAAGACGCCTTCGTGGAGCGACTCGGCGATGAGGAGATCGCACTCGTGGTAGATCCGCCCGAGGCGCCCCCCCCGCTCGGTCAAGGACCAGCCGTCGACGTAGCCCGCTTCCTCCAGGACCGACAGGACCCGGTCGAACTGCCGGGCGAGCGTGGCGGTGCGGCCTTTGACCTGGCGCTTGATCCGGGCGACCTCCCGCTCCAGTCGCTCGACCTGGCCCCATGCTCGCCGGTGGCGGGACAGGTCGGTGCAGGCCGCTGCGGGGTGGCGGTCGACGGCGAGGGCCATCTCGTCGACCTCGGGGTCACGGCGCCGCGGCCGGCGGCGGGGGTTGGCGAGGCGGGCGCGGGAGAGGCTCGTCGCCACCTGGCGCTGGAACCCGTTGCTGTTGGGCTGGTAGGGCCGGGGGAGCTCCACCCGGCCGAGGCGGTCGGGGGGCTCGTCGAAGTCGCTGCTGTCGAGGGTGAGCCGCCGGCGCTTCGGTGTCAGCACCCGCAACTGGATCCCGCCACGACGGGTGGTGGCCGACAGCACCACGGCCGGTCCCGCCGACTTGCCGCCGGGGACGCGCACCACGTCACCGGGTCGCAGGTGGGAAAGGGCCTCCTCCAGGTCGTGCCGGCGGGCCGGGCGCTCGGTCCGGCGTTGGTCCAGGCGCCGCTGGAGCTCGAGCAGCTCGGTGACGTCGCCCTGGTCACAGGCCAGCTCGGCGCGCGACGCCGCCAGCCGGCGTTCCGCCCGCTCGAGGCGCGCCTCCATGGCGACCACCTCCTGGTCGGCCTGGTACTGGGCGAAGGAGAGGTTCAGGAGGTGGTGGGCTTCACCAGCCGAGTACCGGTGCACCAGGTTGGCGGCCATGTTGTAGGTCGGTCGGAACGACGACGAGATGGCGAAGGTCCGGGTCGACACCAGCGCCGCCACCTGGTCGAAGGACACGAAGGGCGACCACAGGACGACGGCGTAGCCCACCTCGTCGATCCCCCGCCGCCCCGCCCGCCCGGTGAGCTGGGTGTACTCACCGGCGGTGAGCATCTGGTGGCGCTCCCCGCCGAACTTGCTCAGCTTCTCGATGACCACCGCCCGTGCCGGCATGTTGATGCCCAGGGCGAGCGTCTCGGTGGCGAACACCACCTTGACCAGGCCGGCGGCGAAGCAGGCCTCGACCGCTTCCTTGAACGGCGGCACCATGCCGGCGTGGTGGGAGGCCAGGCCCGCCTCCATGCCCGCCATCCACGCCGGCCATCCCAGGACGCCGAGATCGTCGTCGGACAGCCCGGCCGTGCGTTCGTCGCAGATGGAGCGGATGCGGTGCCGCTCCTCGGAAGTGGTCAGGCGCAGGCCGGCATCGAGGCACTGGCGCACCGCCTGGTCACAGCCCACCCGGCTGAAGATGAAAGAGATGGCCGGCAGCATCCCCTCGTCCTCCAGCCGCTCGACCACCTCGTAGCGTTTCGGAGTGAACAGCCGGCGGCCCGGCCGGCGGCCCTCGTGGCGTGCACCCGGGGCTCGGGCGGCGCCGGCGTCGAGCCGGGCGGCCTCCGGGTTGGGCCGCCCGTCCACCAGCGTGGGCAGCAGGTGGAGGCGCTGGGTGGTCCGGTCCCCCACGAGGTAGAGGTTGTGGAGCACCACCGGGCGGCGCTCCTCGATGACGGCGGCGGTCGGCCCCCGCACGGTGGTGATCCAGTGGCTCAGCTCCTCGGCGTTCGAGACGGTGGCCGACAGGCACACCAGGCGGACCTCGGGCGCCAGGTGGATGATCACCTCCTCCCACACCGGGCCCCGGTAGGCGTTCTGGAGGTAGTGCACCTCGTCCAGCACCACGTACCGCAGCCCGTCGAGCGTGGGCGAGGCGGCGTAGATCATGTTGCGCAGGACCTCGGTGGTCATGACCACCACGGGCGCCTCACCGTTGCGGTTCGTGTCGCCGGTGAGCAGCCCGACCCGCTCGGAGCCGTAGCGACGGCAGAAATCGGCGTACTTCTGGTTGGAAAGGGCCTTGATGGGCGTGGTGTAGAAGGCCTTGCCACCTCGCGCCAGGGCGTCGGCGACGGCGTGCTCGGCCACCACCGTCTTTCCCGAGCCGGTCGGTGCGGCGACCAGCACCGATTGGCCGTCGTCGATGGCGGCGATGGCCCGCCGCTGGAAGTCGTCGAGCTCGAAGTCGTAGCCGGTCGGGTGGGTGGGGGCGGCCGGCCCCGTGGCGCCGGCGGCCGGCGAAGAACCGGTGCGACCGGGAGGCGTCACGCCCCGCGCTTGAGCAGGAAGCGGCCCACCAGGATGGACGACTCGTAGAACAGGTACATGGGCAGCGCCAGGGCCAGCAGGGTGAAGGGGTCGCCCGACGGCGTGACCACCGCCACCATGGCGAAGATGCCCACCACGGCCCACCGGCGCCACGAGGCCAGGCGCTGCCACGTCAGCACGCCGGCCATCTGGAGGAAGACCAGGACGATGGGGAACTCGAAGCCGACCCCGAAGGCCAGCATCATGAAGATCACCAGGCTCAGGTACTTGTTCGGCGTGTACAGGGGCTGGAGGCTCTCGCCGCCGATCTGGACGAGGAACTCCAGGGCGTTCGGGAAGGTCCACAGGGCCAGACCGGCGCCGAGCAGGAACAGCACCACCGAGCTGAGCACGAAGGGGATGGCGTAGCGCTTCTCGTTGTCGTACAGCCCCGGCGTGATGAACCGCCACAGCTGCCAGAGCACCACCGGTGAGGCGAGGAGCAGCCCCACGTAGGCCGAGACCTTCAACCGGATGGAGAAGCTCTCCAGCGGGTCGGTGACGATGAAGTCGCACTCCTCGGAGATCGCGCAGTAGGGCGCCTGGAGGATCTCGAGCACCGGCTCGTAGAGCAGGAACCCCACCACGCCGCCGAGCACCAGGGCGATGATCGCCTTGACCAACCGGCTGCGAAGCTCGTTCAGGTGCTCGACGAGCGTCATGCTCTCGTCGGCGGACGGCTGCGGCGAGGAGCCGAGCGGCTCCTCGGTGCGCCGTGAGCGCAGTGCCATCAGGCGGGAGTGCTGCCGTTTGCGCCCGCGTCGGGGCCAGGCGGGGAGGTGGCCGTGCCGCCACGGCCGGTCGGGGAACTGGTGGCCCCGCCGTCATCGCCGACGGGATCGTCGCCACGCTCGCTTTGGGCTGCCGGCGCCGGCGCCGGCGCCGGCGCGTGCTCGACATCGTCCTCGGTGGTGCCGGCGCCGTCGGTCACCGGAGCCGGCGTGGTGGAGGTGTCGGCACCGGCATCGGACGTCTTCGGCGAGGACAGGACGCCCTCGCCGTCGTCCTTCATCGGCGTGGTGGAGGTGCCGGCAGCGGGCTTGCCCTCGACCGGTTCGCGCAGGGCGTCGCGCATCTCGGCCTGGAACCCCGAGCTCAGGCGCCGGAGCTCGCCGAGCGCCCTGCCCACCTGGCGGGCGGCATCGGGCAACTTGTTCGGGCCCAGCACCAGCAGGGCCACGAGCAGGATGACCAGCAGCTCGGCCGTCCCGACGTTGAACACGAGCCAAATGCTACCGGCGGCCCGGCGAGCCGCCGTTCTCCTGGCCTCGGCGTCAGTCGTCGATGCGGGACGAACGGGGAACTGACCGGTCGTCGGCCAGTTCCAGGTGGAAGCTCAAGAGGTCGTCGTGGGTCAGCGGCGGCCCGTGGCGGGCCTCGTCGAGCTCCGCCGGCAGCCGCCACATGGTGAGCGGCGCACCCCAGGACACCAACAGGTGCACGACCCGGGCGTCGGCCGGCTTGGCCGCCGCCACCCGGCACATGGGGCATCGGAAGGCGTACGAACCGGCGCCGTCGTCGACGCAGACCCGAACCTGAACCTGATCGGTGTCCAGCTCCACGTCGCCGCAGTCGGGGCAGCTCGCCCGGACCTTCGCCATGGCCGTCCTCCTCCGAGTCGGACGCCCGGTGGGGGGAACCGGGCGTGTCCCCTTTCCATCGACCCTCCGGCGTCCGATCTTGAGCGCGTCGGGCAGGATGGCGGGGTGCCTCCCCGCTACCCGTCGCTGCTCGAGCCACCGCTGGGCTTCGCCCGTCGAGGCGCCGGGGCGGTGGCGGCGGAGAGCACCCTCGAGACGTTCCGTCGGGCCCTCGATCTGGGTGTCCCCGGCCTGGAGAGCCACGTGTGGCTGTGCGCCGACGGTGAGCCGGTGCTGCACCACGAGCCCGTGGTCCGCTCGGGCGTCCGCCGACGCCCGCTGAACGAGCTGCCCCGGTCTCGGCTGCCGCCGTCCATCCCCTCCCTTGCCGAGGTCTACGACGCCTGCGGCACCGCCTTCGAGCTCTCGCTCGACGTGCACGACGACGCAGTTCCGCCCGTGGTCGTCGCTGTCGCCCGGGAGGCCGGGGCCGAGGCGCCGGGTCGGCTGTGGCTGTGCTCATCCGACTGGCAGCGGGCAGCGTCCTGGCGGAAGCTGTCGACGGAGGCCCATGTCGTCGACTCGACGAGGATGCGCCGCATCGCCGAAGGCCCCGAGCGGCGGGCGGCGGCCCTGGCCGCCGCCGGCGTCGACGCCGTCAACCTGCCTGAGCGCGACTGGAGCCCCGGTCTGACGACCCTCTTCCACCGCTTCGGCCGTCTCGCCTTCGCCTCGGGGGCCCAGCACCGGCGCCAGCTCGACGCCCTCCTGGCCATGGGCGTCGACGCCGTCTACAGCGATCAGGTCGACCGCATGGTCGAAGCCCTGGGTGGCCGTCCCGACTCGACGCCCCGGGGTTGACCCCCCGCCGCCGCTAGAGCAACTCGAGGTCGTGGAGCGGCCAGACCTTGACGAAGGCCCGGCCGATCACCAGGTCCTCGGGTAGGGGGCCGAAGAACCGGCTGTCGCGGGAGTCGCCCCGGTTGTCGCCCATGACGAAGACGTGGCCGTCCGGCACGACCAGCGGTTCCAGGTTGGTGGTCTCCACACCGGGTGGCAGGTACGGCTCGGGCAGGGGTTTGCCGTCGATCAGCACCTGCCCGTCGCGTGACTCGATCCGCTCGCCTTCGAGCGCCACGACCCGCTTGATGAGGTCCTTCACCTGGCCGGGCCCGTTTTCGGAGGGGCGTTCGAAGACGATCAGGTCCCCCCGATGGATCTCGTGGAGGCGGTAGCTCAGCTTGTT
>JAHWJR010000149.1 GCA_019348335.1 Actinomycetota bacterium | reverse complement strand
CACGCCGGGCGGCTGCGACGCCGACCACGGCGCCGGCGGGCAGCCGTCGGTCGCACTCGGACCCGGCACGACGCCGGGCCCGGGCGACCGCGACGCGCTCCTCCAGGGAAGAGCGGCGCCGTGGTTCATCACGCCGGCCATCCCGGCAATTCGGACGTGCTGGCGGCAGCACCGGTAGCCTCACCGCCCGTCAGATCACCGACGGCGAGCTCGGAGACCCTGGGATGGAAGCGGAGGCCGACCGCACGCCAGTCACCGACGACCACGACGAGACGGTCAGGCAGCGGGTGGTGCGCCGGCCCATCTCAGATCTGCCCCTGCTCACCGCCTTGGCCATCGGTGCTGCTCACACGCTCGTGGTCACGCTTCTGCCCGGCCTGCGCCTCGCCTACGACAACCCGGCCCTGCACCTGACGCTGGAAACCGCGGAAGGGCTCATCGCTGCGCTCCTGGCCTACCTGGCCGCCGGACGGTTCCGCTCCACCGGGCGCGTCCAGCACCTGGCTATGGCGTGGGCCTTCTCCGTCATGGCTGTGGTCAACCTGTTCCTGTCAGCCGGTCCCATCGCCGTCCTCGGCTCGAGACCGGTCGGGGCGGTGACGTGGGTGGCGATCGGGCTCCGCCTGGTGGCCATCGCCTTCCTGTGCGTGGCGTCGCTCACCAGGACGCGGCTGGCCCCCCGAGGGCGGCCCCTGATGAGGGCCCTTCTGGTGATGACGGGAGCGGTGGCACTCACCGTGGTGCTGGCGGCCGTGGTGGCCGACGCCTGGCTGCAGGAGGCCATCGACCCGACACGACCTCCGACCGGCAACCAGCCGGGTGCCGGAGCCCATGAGGTGGTCACCGCCGTCCAGATCGTGGCGCTCGGGCTCTACGCCGCCGCTGCCGCTGGGTTCACCCGCCAGAGCCGCAAGGAAGGGGACGAGCTGCTGCGGTGGCTGGGCGCCGGAGCTGCACTGGGCGCCTTCGCCCGCCTCCACTACTTCTTGTTCCCGTCGCTGTACTCCAACTGGGTCTACACCGGCGACCTGCTGCGGTTGGGCTCCTACCTGTTCTTCCTGGTGGGAGCGACCCGAGAGATCAGCGCCTACTGGAGCGACCAGGCACGGTTGTCCGCGGTTGAGGAGCGCCGGCGCCTGGCCCGCGACCTCCACGACGGGCTCACCCAGGAGTTGGCGTTCATCCGCTCGCAGACCGCCGCCATGGCCGGCGGCACGGTCATCCCCGGCATGGCCGGCCACCTGGCGGCGGCCGCCGAGCGGGCCCTCGACGAGTCACGTCACGCCATCGAGGCCCTGTCCGATGACTTCGAGCTGCCGCTGGCGGACAAGCTGCGAGAGGCGGCACAAGACGTCGTCACCCGGGCCGGCGCCATCGCCGAGCTCGACGTCGAGCCCGCGGCGCCGGTGCCGATGATCGCTCGTGACGCGCTGGTGCGGGTGGTGCGGGAGGCCACCACCAATGCAGTACGCCACGGCGAAGCGGGGTGCGTGGTGGTCCGGGTGGCGACCGGCGACGGCGACGTCCGCCTCACGGTGACCGACGACGGTCGGGGCTTCGACCCGGCCCAGGTGCGGGCCGGCTTCGGGCTGCGAAGCATGCGCCAGCGGGTGGAGGCGCTCGGGGGCAGCCTGCACGTGACCTCGGCTCCCGGAAGCGGGACCACGGTCGAGGTCGCACTGCCGCTCGACACTCGTTGAGCCCCAGCGGGGCTCGTCACGGCTCAGCCGTCGGCGAGCGCAGCGGCCGGTCCACGCCGACGTCGTAGATCACGTGGTCGCCGGCCCGGCGGGCCTCGGCGGTGGGCTGGTGCTCGACGAGGCGGCCGTCGTGGAACAGGTGCTCGACCGGCACCTCGGACACCAGCACGAGATGGTCGGCCAGGAGACGCCGGTGGCACCGCCACCACACCGACTCGGCGCACATGACCGCCACCGGCTGGCCCTGTGCCAGCGCGACCAGCTCTGACACGCCACCGGCGAACTCCTCGGAGGCCATATGGTCGGCATAGGCCCTGAACTGCTCGTTGCGTAGACCGACGTTGGGCGAAGCGGCTGCCGGCGTGCGCCGGCCTCCGAGCGAGGGAAGCCACCGGTAGCTCACACCTCGGTCCGGGAGCCACGCCGCCATCTCGTCGCCGGCGAAGTGCGGGTGGCGGCGGCTGCCGGGGTAGCGCCGGACGTCGACGACCATCTCGACCTCGGCCTCGACGAGCAGGCTGGCGAGGTCGTCGGCGGTGAGGGTGCCGTGGCCGAGCGTGCGCATGGGGTACACGGCCACGTGCTACCCGACGCAACGAGGCGCACACCGGCACTGTTTCGAGCGGTCTTTCGTGGGCTGGGAAAAGCAAAGAAGGCCCTCCGGCGGGAGGGCCTTCTTCACGTGACGGAAAAGCTGAGGGCTAGCAGCCGAGCTTGTTCGCCACGTTGGTGACAGCGCCCGGGCCCTTGCCCTTGGCACCGGCGTTCGACACTGCGGCCTGCGCCAGACCCTTGCAGCCGGCGTGCACGGGCGTCTCGGGCGCCGGCGGGACGTAGGAGTCGAGGTTCTGTTGGGCGGTCACCAGGTTCTGCTCAGCAACAAGCAGCTCGGTCTGCTTCTCCTCGAGGAGACGGGCAGCAGCATCAACGACCGCAGCGGAACCGTCAACGGCAGCCTGCGTGGTCGTCACGTTCGTCTGAGCAAGTGCGACCTGAGTTTGTGCAGCGGTGACGTCGCTCTCCGCCTTAGCGACGGCCGCACCTGCGTCAGCAAGCGTCGATGCAGCGCTCTCGACGCTCGACGCCGCAGCCTCCACATCGTCCTGAGCTGCGTTTACAGCCTCCGTGAGCGGGGCGAGAACAGCCTGCGCTTCTGCCAGCTCCTGCTGAGCTGCCGCAAGCTCGGCCTCCTTGAGCGTGATGGTCGCATTGGCATCATTGATGTCGCCGTTGAGTTGACCGCGGCACGAATTGCCAGTCCTCCCGACTGCGCAGTCGTTGCGCTGAGCAACCAGGCCGTCCCTGACGGCGATGGCGTCGGCAAGCTCCTTCTCCTTGGTGTCGACCTCAGTGGCCTCGGCGTCGACGACGGCCTGCTGCGCGGCCTCGGCCGACTCGGCGCCGGCGAGGGTAGCGGTGGCGGCAGTGAGGACCTCATTTGCAGCGTCATACGCGACCTGAGCCGCAGCCTCATCTTCCCGTGCCCCCTGCAGCGCTACCTCCGTTTGCTCCAGCGCAACCTCCGCGCTGGCGAGCGTCTTGGCGGCAGCCTCAGCATTCTCCACAGCGTCCGAGAGTCGGGCCCGGGCATTAGCAAGGTCAACTTCGGCGTCGGCTACCTCGGACGCGAGGCGCTCGACCTCGCCCTGAGCAGCGAGGACGGCCTCCTCGAGCTCGACCAGCGCTGGGTCGACTTCCGCCGACGCCGGCAGCGCCGTTCCGCCGATGACGAGCCCGAACAAGAGTCCGGCCGTGGTGACCACCGAACCGAACTTCTTCCATGACTTCATGAGTGGTACCTCCGCATGTCAGGGGTTGCCCCCGTCTGTTGTCTGCGTCGGTTTCGCCACTCGCTCCCCGGGGGCCAGGCGACCAGATGAGGCCCCTCGGATCTTCGCACCGCCGCCGGCGTTCTGTCCGGCAGTGGTCAAGGTACGACGGGGGTGGTGCTGGTCTCGTCGGCAAGATTGCCGATCCCCGCCGATATCGGCAATGTTGCCGAGACGGCCGTCGGGCGGCCCCTCAGCCCTCCCTCGGCCAGCCCACTTCGCGGGCGAAGGCAACAGCGGACAGCTGCGACTTCACGCCGAGCTTGCGGTGGATGGCCTCGATGTGGGTGCGGACGGTCCTGATGGAGACGTAGCTGTCCTCGGCGATGCGGGCGGCGGTGTGCCCGGCCATGAGGGCCTTGAGCACCTCCTGCTCGCGCGGCGTGAGCGCCGCCAGGCGGGCGAGGCGGGAGTCGTCGGCATCTCGGAACGAGCGCAGCACGGCGAGCAGCTCCTGGCGACGGTGCTGGGAGATCAGCTCCTCACCGGCCAACACCCGGTCGATGGTCAACAGCAGGGCGTCGAACGGCGACGCCTTGTGCAGGAACGCCGTCGCACCTGCCTCCACGCAGCGGGCCATGGCCAGCGGGTCGTCGCTGGCGGTGAAGGCCACCACCTTGACTCCCCGGCCGACGAGCGGACCGATCAGGGGGAAACCGGACCGGCCGGCGCCCAGGTTGAGGTCGACCAGGGCGACATCCGGCCGGAGGCGCTCGGCGACGGTGAGGATGCTCTCCACGTCGAAGGCGTCCTCCCCCACGTACTCCACCGGGTCGTAGCCGGCACCCCGCAGGGCCTCGGCCATCGCTTGGGCGATGACCACGTGGTCATCGATGAGCAGCACCGAACCTGGCAACGCCTCGCCACCTCTCGGGTCGTGAAAATCCGGCATCTTGCCGAGGCGGCACCACGCTAGGGGGGATTGACTTGGACACGTGTCCCGACCGGTCGTGCTCGTCGTCGCCGTTCCCTACGTCGGTGCCACCGCCCTTGCCGGGTTGGTCGAACGGCGAGGTGGCTACGACGTGGTCGTGCCCGACTTCGGAGCCGGTGACGGGGCGCCCTCCATCCACTTCGACGCCGTGCTGTCGACGCTCCCCGTTCCCGAGTACTCCGCGCCGGTGGTCATCGTCTTGCCGTCGAGCTGGGACACGCCGCTCCGCGTGACCGTCGACGAGGTCACCGCCGAACTGGAGATCGACGGGCCGGACCCCCTCACCGAGGTGCTTGATCTGCTCGATCACCACGTACAGTCAACGAGGTGAGCACGCCCGGCCTGCATCTGGCCGGAGATCTCCGGCTCCTGGCCTCTTACAGGCTCCGCTGTTCGACGATACGGACGGCAGCATCCTGAAGGGACTCCGCACCCCCTCACAGTAGGTGTCCGCTCCGGGCGGGGGAAGGTCATCCACGATGACGGGCGGGCGTCGGTAGGCGTGTGGCCGAATACGTCATCCGGATCGGTCGCCCCCCACGAACACCTACTGGCGGGTCCTGATCGGGGTCGACACTTTCAGCGGCACGTGAAAACTGACCCATACAGGAACAACAAGGAGT
>JAHWJR010000148.1 GCA_019348335.1 Actinomycetota bacterium | reverse complement strand
CTCCATGGAGCGCCGCACCAAGATCGTCGCCACCGTGGGACCGGCGTGCGAGGACCAGGAGACCCTCCGGGGCATGGTCCTCGCCGGCATGGACTTCGCCCGCCTGTCGCTCGCCCACGCCAACCTGGACGAGACGCTGGAACGCCTGGGGAGGATCCGGGCGGCGGCGGAGCGCGAGGGCGCGGTGGTGGGCGTGCTCGCCGACCTGCCCGGGCCCAAGGTGCGGGCGGCGCCGTTCCCGGGCGACGGCGTGCATCTGGACGAGGGCACGGTGCTCGACCTGGTGGCGGCGAGGCCGACCGACGGCAGCGATCAGCAGCGGATCGCCGTGGACGACGCCTCGGTGCTGGTCGAGCTGCGGACCGACGACCGGGTGGCGCTGGGCGACGGCGCCATCGAGTTGTTGGTCCGTGAGGTGGACGGTGACCGCGCCCGGGCCGAGGTCGTCTCCCCCGGATGGGCGCAGGGCCGGCCCGGGGTGGTGCTGCCCGCGGGCCGCCAGACCACCGCTTCGCCCACCGCCGAGGACATGCGACTCCTCGGTGCCCTGTGCGAGGCCGGAATCGACGCGGTGGCCATCTCCTTCGTCCGCTCGGCCGCCGACGTCGAGCGCGCCCGGGCGACGGTGGGGCGCCAGGGCCCGATGCTCATCGCCAAGATCGAGACGCAAGAGGCGGTCGACGTCCTGGACGACATCATCGCCACCGCCGACGGCGTCATGGTGGCCCGGGGCGACCTCGGCATCCGCTGCGCCCTCGAGGACGTGCCCCACTACCAGAAGCGCATCATCCGCACGGGCGTGGCCTACGGGCGGCCGGTGATCACCGCCACCCAGATGCTCGAGTCGATGGTCCGGGCGCCGGCGCCGACCCGGGCCGAGGTGAGCGACGTCGCCAACGCCGTGTTCGACGGGACCAGCGCACTGATGCTCTCGGGTGAGACGGCGGTGGGCCACGACCCCGTGGGCGCCGTGGCCACCATGGCGCGCATCGCCCGGCGGGCGGAGGAGGAGTTCGACTACCTGGGCTGGGGGCGGGCCCTCGGTCGCCAGCAGACGGTCGAGGCCCAGGGCGCGCCGGCGCAGGTGCGCATCACCGCCGCCATCTCGGCTGCCGCTTGGCGGGCGGCCAACGACGCCGACGTGGCCGCCATCATCGCCTGCACCAACAGCGGTGCCACTGCCCGCGCCATCTCCCGGTTCCGCCCCACCGTCCCGGTGCTGGGGGCGACCCCGTCGAAGCGCACGTTCCGCCAGCTGGCCCTGGCATGGGGGGTCACCCCTGTCCTCACCGACCGGCACGGCACCACCGACGACATCGTGTGGTTCGCGGTCCAGGGCGCTGCCCGGAACGGGGTCGTCAAGGCGGGCGACCTGGTGGCCGTCCTCGTCGGGGCCCCGACCGACCCCGACCCGGCGACCGACACGCTGCGATTGGTGCGGGTGTCCTGACCGGCGTGGGAGCGGCGGCTCAGCGAGCCGGCGCCCCGGCCGGCGCCGGGGCCGGCGGCACGAGCTCGACCCTCACCCCCGTCGCTGGCGGGTCGAGGGCGGGGGCGGGGCCGGAGGCGAGGTGGACCACGGCCGCTCCCGTGCCGGCGTGGTCGCGCAACGTCTGTCCCAGCTCGGTGGCGTCACCGTCGGTGCCGCCTCCGGCGCGTGCCGGGAGGCGCACGGCGGCCACCGGGGCCAGGTCGAGCACCGTTGCCGGCACCCCGGGCTCGTAGACCACCACGTCGGCCTCGGCCAGCACCTCGGTGGCACGCCGAGCCAGCGGGCGGTCGTTGCCGGCGCCGGCGACCAGGCTGATGCGGCCCGGCCGCAGCGGGGTGGGAGCGTCGAAGCCGGCCACGAGCCGGCGGGCCAGCTCCTCGAGCACGCCCGGGCCCCGGCCGGCGGCGATGGCCTCCACCGCCGGCTCGAAGAAGCGCTGCTTCCAGGCGTAGTAGTCGTAGCGGTAGCGGCCCTGCCGGCGCAGCCGGGCCCGGGCCGACGCCGCCTGGGCCACCATCTCGCCCATCTCGGCCGGCAGCGCCGCCGACAGGTGCTCCCGGAGGAACCGGGCGGCGGCAGGGCTCTGGCCGTCGGTGGTCACGGCCACGGTGGCCGGGCCCCGGCGCACCACGGCGGGCACGGTCACGTCGCAACGCCGGGGATCGTCGACGGCGTTGACCAGGGCACCGGCCCGGTGGGCGTGGCGGCAGACCCAGGCGTTGGTCCGCTCGGTGCCCGTGGCCACCACGACCAGCGCCGCCCGGCGCAGGTGGCGCCGGCGCACCCGTCGGGCGACCCAGGTGAGCGCTCCGGCGGCGGCGAGCTCCTCGAGGCGGGCCACCACCTCAGGCGCCACCACCACGATCTCCGCCCCGGTGCCGAGGAGACCGGTCACCTTGGCCTCGGCGGCAGGACCGCCGCCGACCACGACGACGCGCCGGCCCGCCAGGCGCCAGGACACCACGTAGCCCCGGTGCGGCTCCGCCTCGGGCGACGCCGCCTCGTTCAGCGTGCGGCCCGCGCTCGCCGGTTCCACGTCTCGTTGCCCAGCTCGGCCCTCAGGTGGTCGACGCCCAGGCGGTGGCAGAAGTCGCCGAAGCGCTCGTCCTCGCCGCGGTGCTCGCGGTAGTGCACGAGCACCGGGCGCAGGACGTTGACCAGCTCGTCGCGGGGCACGTTCTCGGCGAAGATGGTGTTGAGGCGGACCCCGACCGGCTCTCCACCGAGGTGGACGTCGTAGTTGACCTTGCCCCGGCCCACCAGCCCGATCTCGGCGGTGTACGGACGGGCGCAGCCGTTGGGGCAGCCGGTCATGCGCACGTGGGCGTCGAGGTCGCTCAGCCCCAGGGTCTCGAGCTCGGCGGTCAGCTCGTCGAGCACCCCGGGCAGCGCCCGCTCCGACTCGGTCAGCGCCAGACCGCAGGTCGGCAGCGCCACGCAGGAGAAGGAGTTGCGCTTCACCGGCACCCACTGCGCCGGAGGGACCACGCCGTGGTCGGCCAGCAGGGCATCGACACCGTCCCGGTCGCTGTCGGCCACATCGGTCAGGATCAGGTCCTCGCGGGGGGTGAAGCGCACGCCCAGCCCGAAGCGCTCCACCGCGGCACGCACGCCGGCACGGACGCGCTCGTCACCCCGGTCGGCGATGCGGCCGTTCTCGACCTTCACCCCGTAGAACCAGCGGCCGTCGCCCTGGGGGTGCCAGCCCAGGTGGTCGTCGGCGGCGTCGAGCACGAACGGCTCGGGCTCGGGCAGGGCCCGGCCCAGGCGGGCCTCGACCTCGGCCTTGAACCGGGGGAGCCCCCAGTCGTGCACCAGGTACTTCATCCGGGCGTGCTCGCGGTTGGCTCGGTCGCCGTTGTCCCGCTGGGTCGCCACGATGGCCTCGAGCACCTCCATCAGCTCCGCGGGCGCCACCGTGGTCAGCGGGTCGGCGAGGCGGGGGAAGGTCTCCGGCTTGTTGTGGCTCTTGCCCATGCCGCCGCCCACCAGCAGGGTGAAGGCCACCACCTGCTCACCGTCGAACGTCGGGATGATGCCCACGTCCTGGGTGTAGGCGTCGATGCAGTTGTCACCGGGGGAGGCGAAGCCCATCTTGAACTTCCGGGGCAGGTAGGTGGCGCCGTAGAGCGGCTCCTCGTCGGCCTCGGCGCTCACCGCCCGCTCGCCGTCGACCCACAGCTGCCAGTACGCCTGGGTCCGGGGACGGAACCGGCGTGCCACCTCGGCGGTCCAGCGCTCCAGCTCGGCCTTGCGCGGGTCGGCCAGCGGAGCCGGGCAGCACATGGTGTTGCGCACGACGTCGCCACAGGCGCCGAAGGTGGTGAGCAGCTGGTCGTTGAGAGCGGCCAGCAGGGGCTGGAGCTCACCCTTGCGCACGAAGTGGTACTGCACGCCCTGACGGGTGGTGATGCGCAGCGTGCCGTCACCGATGGTGTCGGCCAGCTTGTCCACCACCAGGTACTGGTCGCCGGTGAGGGTGCCGCCGGGGATGCTCACCCGGACCATGCAGATGTGGTCGCGGTCGAGGCCCTGCCGGGCACGCTCCTTGCGGACGTCGCGGTCGTCCTGCTGGTAGATCCCGTGGAACTTCAGCAGCTGGTAGTTGTCGTGGGTGAACGGTCCCTCGGTGGCCAGCTCCTCGGCCACGGTGCCGCGCAGGTAGGCGCTGTCGCCCTTGATCGCCTCCACCTTGGAGCGGGTTTCCGCCATGGGTGCTCCTCGACTTGGATCAGCGGTGCAGGCCGCACTCGGTCTTGCCCATCCCGGGCCAGCGACCGGCACGAGGGTCGTCCCCGTCACCGACCGGGCGGGTGCAGGGCCAGCAACCGATGGAGGCGTACCCCTCGGAGGTCAGCGGGTGCACCGGGAGCTCGCGCCGGCGCACGTAGTCGGCGACGTCGTCGTCGCTCCAGGTGGCGAGCGGGTTGACCTTGACGGTACCGGTCTTGGCGTCGTAGCCCACCACGGGGATCGACGCACGGGTGGGCCCGTCGGCCCGGCGCAGCCCGGTCACCCACGCCGACCTCCCGGCCAGCGCACGGCGCAGCGGCTCGACCTTGCGCACCCGGCAGCAGCCGTCGGGGTCGTCGCGCCAGCGATCGTCGGGGTCGAACTGGGGACGGATCACCCGGAGGTTGAGGTCGTAACGCTCCTGGACCTGCTCGACATACGCGAGGGTCTCGGGGAAGTGGTACTGGGTGTCGAGGAAGACCACCTGGGCCCGGGGCGCGGCGGAGGCGACCACGTCGAGCAGAACGCAGTCCTGGAACGACGACGTCACCACCATGCCTGAGCCGTAGCGGTCCCAGGCCCACCGCACCACGTCGGCGGCGCTGGCTGATTCCAGGGAGTCCGAGGCCGCGGCGAGGTCGCTGGGATCAGGGGCCGGCGCCGGCTGCGGGCGCTGCACGATGGTGACGGGGGTGGGCATCGGGCTGGACCTCGCTCGTCGGTCGGCGAACGGAGGCAGCCTACCCCAAATCTGACTAACCCGATCAGCTTTGTCAGGTTTCGTGGCGGAGGTGACGAGCGGGTGACGGGAATCGAACCCGCGTCGCCAGCTTGGAAGGCTGGAGCTCTACCGTTGAGCTACACCCGCGGGAC
>JAHWJR010000147.1 GCA_019348335.1 Actinomycetota bacterium | reverse complement strand
ACGAGCATGCCGCGTTGTCGGACGCCAGGTCGATCACGGGGACACCGGCGTCTCGCTCGTCCTCGGCTGGACCTCGCTGATCCTGCGTTCGGGCCCAGCGCCCTGCTGAGCCGGGACAACCTTGAGCCCGACGGTGTCAACTTCTCTGCGCCGAGGAATATTCCCCGTCGCCGAAGTTCGAGAAGTGAGCGGCTGGCACGGCGGCGGCTGGCCGCCTGAGCCCCCGATGTCAGCTGGCCACGCCTCGGCGGCGTCCTGCCAGGGCGCGGCTCACCGCCTGGAGGGCGGTGGGGGTGTCCACCCCCAGGGTGCGCACCTGGTCGGCGAAGACGGCCGCGGCGGCATCGAGCCGGGGTCCCGGGTCGGGGCGCACCTCGGTGGGCGACGCCCGTACGAACGTGCCCCTGCGCCCCCGGGTGGCGATGACGCCTTCCTGCTCGAGCTCACGGTAGGCCCGGGCGACGGTGTTGGCCGCCAGCCCGAGGTCGGCGGCCAGCTGGCGCACCGGTGGGAGGCGGAAGCCCTCTGCGAGCTCGCCGTCAGCCACCAGGGCGACCACCCGGTCGCGAACCTGGCGGTAAGGGGGCACCTGGGAGTCGAGGTCGATCTCGACGATCATGCCGTCGCCCGCTCGGAGTGCCGCCGCCCGAACCACCAGGGTTCGGGGTGGAACACCGAGACCAAACTGGCCACGATCAGCGCCAGGATCCCCATCCCGGCCACGATGATGAGCCAGCGCACGGGCCAGGCGCGTGTCGCCAGCAAGATGCTCGACAGCACGGTGGACAGCGCCAGGAGAGCGCTGATGATGCCGGCGCCGGCCGCCGTGGAGGCGGAGGAGGCCCGCAGGGCGTCGTCGGCAGCCACCAGGTCGGGTGCCGACAGCGGCTGGGGCCGGTGCACCAACCGTCGTTGGGCCCACGTGGCCACCGCCACCACCGTGGCGGCACCGAGGACGCCCGGCAGTACTTCGATGGCCGGTCGCCCGCCGTCGCCGACCCGGTCGAGGGCGGCGTAGACGCCGAGGAGAGTGAGGGCGAGTGCCACCGCCGCCCACGACACTCGTCGCACCCAGGGCGCCACGTAGTCGTCCATCTCTCGGGGGACCAGGCTCGCCCGCCGGGGAGTCGGCCCGGCGACCCGGTGGCTGAAGCGCAGCTCGGCCAGGGCCGCGCCTCCGAAGTAACCGGCCAGCGCCAGGGACAGGTTGTCGATGCCCAGGGGCAGCGGCGGGCTGATGAGCAGCGGCAGGAGCCCGCCGATGGACCAGCCGGCTGCACCGCCGAGGGCGCGGAAGCGGCGCGTCGTGCGCAGGTAGGCGATGACGACGGGGCGGTTGTCGTCGGTCAGCTCCAGTCCGTAGGTGCGAGCCCACTGGGCGAACTGGGCTTCACGAGGAAAGCGGAAGGCCCGGAGGACCACCACCGCACCGGGCACGACCAGGTACACCAGAGAGAACACCACGATGGCAGTGACATCAGTTTCCACGAGCGCCTCCCGTGACTCCCACGGCCGTTGTTTGTACTGACTGTACTGCTACAAACAGGCCATACGCAAGACCGGAACGAGAGCGCCGGCTCCGCTCAGACGTGCTGGGGCCGGCGAGCGTCCCGGAGGTCGGCCACCTCGAGCTGGTGGGCCACGTCGGTGGGCGAGACGATCCCGACCAGGCGCTCGCCGTCGAGCACCAGCGCCCGCCCGTCGGAGCAGCCGGCCAGGCGGGGGAGGAGGTCGGCCAGCGACTCGTCGGGTCGGGCCACGGCGACGGCGTCGAGCGGGCAGGCGATGTCGGCCACGGTGGTGGTGCCCCGCCGGTCGGCCGGCACCTGCTTCACCCGGTTGAGGGTGACCAACCCGGCAGGCCTGCCCGTGCGGTCGACCAGCGGGAAGCTCGAGTAGCGGCTGGAGAAGACGTGGTCGTCGATGAGCCGGGAGACGGGGAGGTCGGACGGCACCACCACGGGCTGGGCGGTCATGACCTGGTCGACCCGGACGTCACCGAGGGCGTGGCGCACCTGGGCGTGGTGCTCTTCTGCGCCGGCGGCGTTGGTGAGGAACCAGCCGACGAGCACCAGCCACAGGCCGCCCCCGCCGGCGCCAGCCACGAAGTCGATGAGCCCGAGCACGACCAGGAACCAACCGAAGGCCCGCCCGGCGCGGGCGGCGGTGACTGACGCACCGAGGCGGTCACCGCGGCGCTTCCACAGGACTCCTCGCAGGATCCGCCCCCCGTCGAGCGGCGCCGCCGGCACGAGGTTGAACACGGCGAGCACGACGTTGATGACGGCGAGCCAGGCGAACACGCCCACGGTGATGCCGGGGGCACCCAGTCCTCCGAGCAGCACGGCGACGGCGCCGAAGGCGGCGCCGAGACCCACGCTGACCAGCGGGCCCACGCCCGCCACCCGGATCTCGGCCCCGGGGTCGCCGGGCTCGCCCCGGAGCCGGGCCACACCGCCGAAGAGCCACAGCACGATGCCGTCGACGTCCACGCCGTTGCGCTGGGCCACCACGGCGTGGGAGACCTCATGGGCCAGGATCGAGGCCAGGAACACCAGCCCGGCGACCACGCCGGCGACCACGTAGGCGGTGGGCTCGAGGCCCGGGTGCTCCTGGGGGAAGCGGCCGGCGGCGAGGCCGAAGGTGATCAGCAGGAAGATCACGAACACGGTCCAGTTCACGCCGACGTCGACGCCGGCGATGCGACCCAGCCGTACGGATTCGTTCAAGCCGTGCCTCCCTCCGCCGCCACGGGAGACCCTCTACCCGCGGCTCTTGTTCCCTTCACGCCGTTCCGACGGAGCCGGCCCGTCGGCGCGGGAACAGATCGAGGCGGGGAGGCGTTGGACACGGGTAGTTGCACATGCAACGATTTGTCTTGACGGAGGTACCCATGCCCGCTGTGACCGCTGACACGCTGCAGTTGCCGCGCCTGGCCCGGCCCGGTGCGGACCACGTCGACCGGCCCGTCCGCTCGGTGACCACGGCGCCGCGCGGCTACGAGGGCGAGGGCTTCCCGGTGCGCCGGGCGTTCGCCGGTGTCGACCGGGCCGATCTCGACCCGTTCGTCCACATGGACCAGATGGGCGAGGTCGACTACGGGCCCCACGAGCCCCGGGGAACCTCGTGGCACCCGCACCGCGGCTTCGAGACGGTGACCTACATGATCGACGGGACCTTCCAGCACCAGGACTCCCACGGTGGCGGCGGGATCATCACCGACGGCGCCACGCAGTGGATGACGGCGGGGCGGGGCATCCTCCACATCGAGACGCCGCCCGAGGCGCTGGTGGTCAGTGGCGGCAAGTTCCACGGCATCCAGCTGTGGGTCAACCTTCCGGCCAAGGACAAGATGGTCCCGCCCCGCTACCAGAACCTCGAGGGCGACCAGGTCACGCTGCTGGCCTCGGACGACGGTGGCGCCCTGGTCCGGGTCATCGCCGGCGACGTCGGCGGCCACGCCGGGCCGGGCTCCACCCACACCCCGATCGCCCTCGTGCACGCAACCGTGTCCCCGGGCGGTCGTCTCGTCCTGCCGTGGCGGCGCGACTTCAACGCGCTGGTCTACGTCCTGCGTGGCTCCGGCCGGGTGGGGGCGGAGGGCCGGCCGGTGAGCTCGGGGCAACTCACCGTGTTCGGTCGTGGCGACCACATCACGGTCGACGCCGACGCCCGCCAGGACAGCCGTCACCCCGACCTCGAGGTCCTGGTGCTCGGCGGGCAGCCCCTGCGCGAGCCCGTGGCCACCTACGGGCCCTTCGTGATGAACACCCGCTCGGAGCTGGCCCAGGCGGTGGAGGACTTCCAGGCCGGCCGGCTGGGCACCGTGCCCCCCGGCGCCCTCATGCCGTACCGCGGCTAGGAGCCGGCGACGGTGGCCCCGCCGGTGCGTCGGCGGGGGCAGCTCGAGCAGGCAGTATGCACCCACGGGAAAGGAGCCCCCATGTGGCGCGTCGTCGGAGTCCTGCTCGCCATCATCGTCGCCCTGAGCGTCGCCGGACTGGTCCTCCGGGCGGTGCGGTGGCTGCTCATCGTCGCCCTCGTGCTCGCCGTGGTGGCCGCCGTTGTGGCCAGCTCGACCCGGAAGCGCTGAGGCCCCTGCCGGCGCCACGGTCGTGAACGATTCCGGCAGGCCGGACGACGGGGCTGGGCCCCCGTCGTGCACGCTCGACGCCGCCGGCCTGGCGTGTGACCTGGCGCACCGGCCGTGGGAGTACCCCGGTGTGCGGGCCCCCAGCGCCGGCCTGCTGGTGGGCGAGCGGTTCTTCCCGTTGGAGGTCCAGCCCGGTCGTCCGACCGGCGAGGCCGAGGTTGCCGACGTGGAGGCACGCTGGTCCCCGGTGGCCGGCACCGTCGTCGCCCTGGACGGGGCGCTGAGGCGGGAAGGCGTCGCCACCACCGGCGGGCGGACCGTGGTGGTGGCCACCGGCTCCAACGCCGCTCCGGCGGTGCTGCACCGCAAGTGCGGCCTCGGTGGTGTCAGCGGCGTGGTCCCGTTCCTGCCGGCGACGGTCGGCAACCTGGCTATCGGGCACAGCGCCCACGTGAGCGTGACCGGCTACGTGGCAGCTGCGCCCTTTCCTGCCGACGGCGTCTCCACCCCGGTCGTCGTCTCGCTGCTCGACCGCCGGCAGGTGGCGTGCCTCGACGACACCGAGCCCAACTACGAGCCCCGGTACGTGGACGGTGAGCGCTTCCCGCTGCAGCTGGCCACCGGCGAGCAGCCCGCCACCTACCGCCTGTACGAGTCGAGGTGGGGCGTCGTGGCTCCCGGTGGTTCCCCCGTGGCCCTGCGCCACCAGCAGGACCTGTTCGATCGGCTGTGGGAGCTCCCCGGCGCTGACGACGCCCTGGGGCCGGCGGACGACGTCCGGGCGGTGACGGCCCGGTTGGCGGGCGAGGCCGGTCGGGGCGCTCGCCAGGCGGTGGCCGAGTGGATCCGCCACCGCGACGCGGTCATGCCCGCCCGCTTCCCCGAGGGGCCGCCGGAGAACTGAGAAGCGGCGATTGTGCGGTTTTCCGCCCGGCACGGCGAGACTGTGGCATGACCATCGCCGGGGAGACGCAGGACCCTACGCAGGAACGTCGCGACCGCACCGAGGACCGCCAGGAGCGCACCGAGGTGGC
>JAHWJR010000146.1:2656-5132 GCA_019348335.1 Actinomycetota bacterium | reverse complement strand
GCGTCGAACCCGGTGTCCTTGGCGATCTCGACGAGCGCCTTGGCCACGGTCCGCTCGAAGCCGCTGGAGGCGGTGAAGTCGTCGATGCTCCCGCACGACGAGCAGATGAGGTGATGGTGGTGCTCGGTGAGGTCCTCGGCCAACTCGTAGCGGGCGTAGTCGTCAGTGCTCACCACCCGACGAACCACACCGGCCTGCTCGAGCACGACCAGGTTGCGGTACACCGAGCTCTGGGCCAGCGACGCGCCCCTGGTCAGGATGTCGGGGATGGCGAGCGGCTGACCGGCGTCAGCCAGGATATCGACCAGCGCCCGGCGCTTGGGGGTGTAGCGCTGCTGGACGGCCCCGAGACGAGCGGCAGTGGTCGCGTGAAGGTCAGTGGTGGCCACCCGGAGACTCTACCACTCAGATGAGAATCTGTGAGAACTGCCGGCAGACTCGACGGGCCTCACCCGTCTCGATCAGCCCCACCGGCTCTTGTTCCGATGCTCACCGAGAGGAGATCGCCGGTCGCCAACGGCGGTTCAGGGCCCGCCAGGCGCTGGCCATGAGATAGCACCCGATGGCGACCAGCACGATGGCCGACGCCGGGGCGTAGTCGCGGTAGTACGACGCCAGCAACCCTACGAAGGCGCTGGCGGCGCCGATACCCGAACCAACCAGCAAGGTGGTGCGGTAGCTGGAGGAGAGCTGGGCGGCGGCGGCGACGGGGACGACCATCATGGCCGAGATGAGCAGCAGCCCGATCGACGACATCCCGCCGACTACCACCAGCGCCACCATCAACGTCAGCGCCATGACGATGCGATCGGTGGGGACACCCGCCACTCGAGCGGCCTGCTCGTCGAAGGCCAGCGCCACCAGGCGGGGGTACAACGCCACGGTGACGACCACGACCACCGCCGCCAGGGCCACGATGACCCGGACCTGTCCCCAGGTGAGGTTCAGCGGGCTGCCGAACAGCAACCCCACCAGGCGAGTCTGACCGGCGTTGGCTCGAGACGAGAACAGGTAGCCCACGGCGATGCCCCCGTAGAAGATGAGGGCGAGGGCGAGATCGCCGGCCAACCCGGCGCGACCCATCCTCACCAGGAGCAGGCCCGCCAGCACGGTGAAGGTGAGGGCGCCGAGCACCGGGTCGGCACCGATGAGAAATGCCACCCCCACCCCGGCGAAGGCCACGTGGCCCATGCCGTCACCCACCAGCGACTGGCCTCGCTGCACGATGAAACTGCCCACCAGAGGCGCAACCGCGGCGATGACGACGCAGCCGACCACGGCCCGTTGCATGAACCCGAGCTCCAGGGGGTTCATGGCGCCGAGGCGACCTCCGCCAGGACGTCTGGGCCCTGCCCTGCGGTGTGGACCCGGCCCCCCTCCACCTCCACCACCCGGTGCGCCAGACCGGCGAAGGCCTCGGGATCGTGGCTGACGTAGACGACGGCCATGCCTTCGACGTTCACCAGGTGCTCGAGCGACTCCCGGAGCACCCCGCGTGCGTCGGCGTCGACGCCCGCCGTGGGCTCGTCCATGATCAGCAGCCGGGGGGCGGTGACCAGCGCCCGGGCGATGAGCGCCCGCTGCTGCTGTCCCCCCGACAGCTCCGAGATCCGCGACCGGCGGTCACCGGTCAGGCCGAGAAGGTCGACCACGTGTTCGAGGCGCTGGCGTTGCTCGGGACTTCTCCGGCGGAACAGCCCGGTACCTGCGGCCAGCCCGCTCTGCACCACCTCGTCCACGCTCACGGGCAGGGCCGACATGGCCGTGGCCCGTTGGGGCACGTAACCCACCTTGCCCCAGTCGCCGAAGGCGCCGAGGTCGGTCCCGAACAACCGGACGTGGCCCGCCGTGGCCCGTAGCAGGCCGAGCGCGAGCTTCATGAGCGTGGTCTTGCCCGAGCCGTTGGCGCCTACCACGGCGACGAACTCGCCCTCGTCGACGCACAGCGAAACCTGGTGGAGGATCGGTGTTCGCCCGTAGGTGAAGCTGACATCGTCGACTTCGAGGACCTGGCGTGCCGTTGGCGGTGCCACCTCGCTCAGCATCCGAGCGCTCGGGCGAACTGGGCCGCCTGGTCGCGGACCAAGGTCGGGAAGCCGGCCTCTGCCTGGTCGTCGGTCACCGCATCGAGGGGCGAGATCTCGAGTAGCTCCACGCCGGCCTCCCGGGCAACGGTCTCGGCATCGCGCCTGCCCTCCACCGGCTCGGCGAGGATGTAGTCGACGCCGTCCCGCTCGATCTCCTCCACCAGGCGGGCCAGCTGTGCGCTCGACGCACCGGCTTCGGGGTTGGCGCCGGTGACACCATGCTGGCGGTGGCCGTAGGGCTCGAGCAGGTACCCGTAGGCCTGGTGGCTGACGATGGCCTCGTCGTGGCGGCACTCGCCACCCAGGACGTCGTCGAGCTCACCTCGTAAGCCGACGAGCTCCTCGCCCAGCGCCGCCGCGTTCTGCTGATAGGTCTCGGCGTTGTCGGG
>JAHWJR010000146.1:0-2556 GCA_019348335.1 Actinomycetota bacterium | reverse complement strand
CGAGCTCCTCGCCCAGCGCCGCCGCGTTCTGCTGATAGGTCTCGGCGTTGTCGGGATCGGCGGCGGCGAAGGCCTCACCGGTGCGGACGGCGACGTCGGCCATCACCTCGGGATCGAACCAGATGTGGGCGTCGACCACTGCGTCGCCCTCGCCGGCGTGGTCGTCGTGGCCCTCGCCGCCCTCCTGGTCCCCGTCGTGGGCGTGGGGGTCGGCCCCGGGCTCCAGTAGCCGTTCCTCACCGGCCACCTCGCTGAGGGAGACGACCTCACCCTCCGCATCTGCGACCGCTGACTCCACTTGGGGCTGATAGCCGATCTCGCCCACGTAGAGCACCACGTCGGACGTCTGGATGGCTTGTCGCTGGCCCGGCGTGATCTCCAGGTCGTGCGCCTCGAGGCCGCCGGCCGCCAACAGTGACACCTCGACGTCGGGTGCCACCTGCTCCGCCACCCACGCCAGCGGATAGACGGCGGCCACGGCCGAGATCTCGGTGGAGGCCCCGTCCGCATCGCCACAGGCGGGGCCCACCAGCAACAGGGGCAAGGCAACCGCAGGCAGCCGACGCATCGTTCTCCGATCAGACGGGGAGTCGGTCCTACGAATGATAATCACTCGTGTTCTCAGATGCGACACGACGGGAGGCCAGGGCAGGCGGGCGGCCACGGCAGTGAGAAGGATACCCATATTGCAATATGCGCATGGGTAGCCGTAGCATGACCGTCATGAGCCCGACTGACGCGGTGATGGGCCCGGCGACGGAGTTGCTGAAGGCGCTGGCCAACCCGCTGCGGATGGCCATCGTCGTCGAGCTCAGCGCCGGCTCCCGCTGCGTCCACGAGTTGGTGGAGGCCCTCGAGGCCTCCCAGCCGCTGGTCTCCCAGCACCTGCGGGTGCTGCGCCAGGCGCACCTCGTCGCCACCGAGCGGCGGGGGCGGGAGATCGTCTACTCGCTCACCGACGACCACGTGGCCCACATCGTGGGTGACGCCATCAACCATGCCGAGGAGGCACCGAGCACATGACCACCGACCACGAGGTCCACGACGCCCACACCCATGTTCACGACCCCGACTGCGGGCACGCCAGCGTTGCCCACGACGACCACACCGACTACCTCCACGACGGCCACGTCCACCGTGGCCACGACGACCACTGGGACGAGTGCTCCACCGATGTCCACGTGGCCCACGACGACCACGGCCACGACCACGGCGAGAGCTGTGGTCACGAGACGGTGCCCCACGGCGACCACGTCGACTACGTCCACGACGGCCACCGTCACGCCGCCCACGAGGGCCACTGGGACGAGCATTGATCCGCTGACGTCGCCTCGGCCCGACCCCGCGCCTCAGGGCCGGGGTCAGGGGCGGGCCCGCACCAGGTGCTCCGAGGCCCGGCCGAGGACTCGCACCTCCACGTCGCCATAGCCCGCCTCGGCGAGCCACCGTCGGTAGTCGCCCTCGTCATGGGTGTCGGCCCCACGCGCCGCCACCAGCATGTTGACGGCGAAGATGGCCGCCACGGGATGGGATCCGCGCAACAACGTGCGCAGGGCCAGCACCCCGGCAGGGGAGAGGAGGGGTCGGATCCTCCGCAACAGCTCCAGGTTGCGCTCCCGGTCGTAGGTGTGGGTGACCCCCGAGCACAGGACGAGGTCGAACGGACCCTCGGGCAGCACCTCGAAGAAGTCGCCGGCGAACAGCTCGATACCCGCCACGTCGAACCCACGGCGACGGACAGCCTCGACCACCTCCGGGCGGTCCTGCATGACCGTGTATACGCCTCGCCGGGCCAACTCCAGGGCGTACTCACCGTGGCCTCCCCCCAGGTCCAGCCCACGACGGGCGCCCGGCACGGAGGACAAGCAGGCGTCGATGGTGCCGGGCGCCGCCTCTCGGGCGAGCACGGTGAGCGACGCCAGCATCCGCTCGACCCGCCCGGCGTCAGGAGGGCCCTCGTCGGGCGGGACGCCGTGCAGCCGGTCGTCGAGCTGGGCGCTCCAGCTGCGCAGGATGCGGGCGTGATGACGCAGGACGGGAGCGGCCTCGGGGCCGGGCGCATGGGCACCGGTGCGGTAGCCACCGTCACCGTCGGGCTCGACCACGCCCCACGCCGCCAGGGCGTCCAGCACCACCCGCACCGCGTGCGCGTCGAGGTCCAGGCGAGCGGCCAGCGCCGGCGCCGTGGAGGGGAGGCCGTCGAGGAGACCGGCGTCGACAGCGGCGTCGTAGAGCAGCACCATCCGCCAGTCGTGCACCGACCCCGCCGGGGCGAGGAAGGACAGTCGATCCCAACCGGACGGGCTCACTGCTCGCCAGCGGGCGGGGGAAGGGCCATGCGCTCCCTCAGTTTTTCCCTTGCGGTGGGGACGTCGTCGAGGCCGACCATCGCAGACGGAGCGGCGCCGCCTTGCCGGAAGCTCGGGGCCGCCTCGATCAGCCGGCGCCCGGTCTCGCTCGCCGGCATGGTCGACACCAGGTGCGACGGTCCCTCCTCCACGACCCGCCCGGCGCCGAGCACGACGATGCGGTCGGTGACCTTGCGCACCACCGCCA
>JAHWJR010000019.1:7690-17682 GCA_019348335.1 Actinomycetota bacterium | reverse complement strand
GCCAGGAAGGCGGCGTGGTAGTTGTCGGCGGCGTTGCCCACCCGCTGGGCGGTCCCGGTGAGCTCGCCCACCGAGATGGTGAAGGCGATGGAGGAGTTCTTGGTCAGGGCGATGAACAGGTTGCCCAGCGGGGCCACCACCGTGCGCAGCGCCTGGGGGAGCACCACGTAGGCCAGGAGCTGGGGGAAGGTCAGCCCCAGCGAGCGGGCGGCCTCGGCCTGGCCGCCGGCGACCGAGTTGATGCCGGAGCGGATGGTCTCGGTGACGTAGGTGCCGGTGTACAGGGCCAGCACGATCACCGCCGTCGTGTAGAAGCTGTAGAGGTAGCCGACCTTGGGCAGCCCGAAGGAGAAGAACGCGAACAGCACCGCCAGCGGGCAGTTGCGCACCAGCTCCACGTAGGTGGTGGCCGCCGCCCGCAGCGGTGCGATGGGGCCCACCCGGAACGAGGCCACCACCAGGCCGATGGCGAACGCCGCCGTCCACGACAGCAGGGTCAGGGTGACGGTGGTGTGGATCCCCGTGCCGAAGCGGCCCAGGTTGTCGAGGATGACGTCCAGCGCGGCCTACCTCGGCTGGCGGGCCGGGGGGCGGAGGTGGGCCTCCGCCCCCCGTGGGCCCGTGGCGGACCAGGGCACGATCAGTAGCGGTCGACCTCCGGAGGCTCCGGGGTCTCCTCGTCGACCACGCCGACGGTGCGCTCGTAGGCCTCGGCCCACTCGCCGTTGTCGTAGATCTCCTCGAGCCGGTCGTTGATGAAGTTGCGGAGCTCGTCGTCGTCCTTGGGAACGCCGATGCCGTAGGGCTCGGTGGTGAACGGGTTGCCCACCAGCTCGAACTCGCCGTCGCTCTCCTCGATGAGCCCGAGGAGGATGACGTTGTCGGTGCTCACCGCGTCGACCCTGCCGTCGCTCATGGCGTCGGCGCACTGGCTGTAGGTGCCGAACTCGGTGACGTCGGCGTCCGGCGCCTCCTCCCGGACGTTCTCGATCGAGGTCGATCCCTGCACCGAGCAGACCCGCTTGCCGTTCAGGTCGTCGACGCCCTGAATGTCCTCGGGGTTGCCGGCGGGGACCATGATGTCCTGTCCGGCCACGTAGTAGGGACCGGCGAAGCCGACCCGCTCCTTGCGCTTGTCGTTGATGGTGTAGGTGGCCACCACCATGTCGACGTCGCCGTTGACGAGCACGTCCTCGCGCACCGCCGAGGGCGTCTCCACGAACTCGATCTCGAGGTCAGGGTCGATGGCCTCGGCGATGAGCTCGGCGATCTCCACGTCGAAGCCCTCGACCTCACCCGTGGTGGCTCGCTTGAGCCCGAACAGCGGCTGGTCGAACTTGGTCCCGACCGTGATGGTGCCCCGCTGCTGGATCTCGGCCATGGTCGAGCCCGCCGGGTGCTCGATCGTCTCCTCGCTGTCGCCGCCGCCCTGGGTGGTGTCGGTGCCTTGCGTGGTGTCGGTGCCTTGCGTGGTGTCGCCGCTGCCACCGCCACAGGCGGTGGCCACCAGGGCCAGGGCCAGGAGCAGGCCGATCATCCAGCGGGATCGGGTGTGGTTCATGTGTCTCTCCTTGCAGTCGGGGCTCAGTGAGCCAGGATCTTGGACAGGAAGTCACGAGCCCGCTCGCTCTCCGGCTCGCTGAAGAAGCGCTCGGGCGGCGCCACCTCGACGATGCGCCCGCCGTCCATGAACACGACCCGCTGGGCGGCCGAACGGGCGAAGCCCATCTCGTGGGACACCACGATCATGGTCGTGCCCTCCTCGGCCAGCTCGACCATCACGTCGAGCACCTCCTTGATCATCTCCGGGTCGAGCGCCGAGGTGGGCTCGTCGAAGAGCATGACCTTGGGGCCCATGGCCAGGGCCCGGGCAATGGCGGCGCGCTGCTGCTGGCCGCCCGAGAGCTCGGCGGGGTAGCGGTCGGCCTTCTCGGCGATGCCGACGCGCTCGAGCAGCTCCATGGCCCGCTCCCGGGCCGCCGCCCGTGGTTGGCCGAGGGCCTTCACCGGGCCCAGGGTCACGTTCTGCAGAACCGTCTTGTGGGCGAAGAGGTTGAACGACTGGAAGACCATGCCGACCTTGGCCCGGAGCCGGGCCAGCTCCTTGCCCTCCTCGGGGAGGGGGGCGCCGTCGACGAGGATGGTGCCGCTGTCGATGGGCTCGAGCCGGTTGATGCACCGGCACAGCGTCGACTTCCCCGACCCCGACGGTCCGACCACCACGACCACTTCGCCGGCGTCCACCGACAGGTCGATGTCACGCAGGACGTGGAGGTCGTCGAACCACTTGTTGACCTTCTCGAGGACCACGACCGGGGTCTCGGCCATCCGCACTCCCTCGCTGGTCAGCGGCGGGAGAACGTTACCGGTTCAGGCACGATCCGCGGTGGCACCAGCACGGCCTGTGCCCTCGGCCGGGCGAGCAGCGCCTCAGCCGGCGGAGTCAGTCGTCGTCGTCGGGCCCGGCGCCGTCGCGGGCGCGGGCCAGGAACTCCTCGGGGTCGGGCTTGTCCTGGTCGTGCGCGGGGTGGTGGCCGGGCTGGTTCTCAGGAGGGACCGGGCCGGTGGCCTCGTCCTCCGCCGGCGTCGAGGCCGCCTCCAGGTCGCTGCCGATGCTGTCGGGATCGAGCGGCGTGCGACGGCTCCGGGCGAGCTCCGGTTGCTGGGGATTGGCCATGGCGGGCGGCTACCCGCCGGCCGACGTCGCCAAACGACCGACGTCGGGCCTCAGGCCGGAGGTTCGCTCTCGCCGCCGTCCTCGCCGGCGGCGCCGGCACCGCCGCTGAGCTGGACGAACGCCATCTGCAGCTGGCGCAGGCCGTCGCGCAGCGCCTGCTCCTCGTCACCCAGGCGCCCTTCCATCCCCTCGACCAGGGCCGCCATGGCGTCGATGGCGATCCGGCCCTCGGCCAGGTTGGGCGGTTGGCGGTTGAGGTGGATGGCCGCCAGCTGGAACAGGCCCACGGCGTGGTTGGCCACGACCACGGCCGCCGGCGTGCTGGCGACCTGCTGCTGCATGGCCGCCAGCTCGTCCTCGAGCTGGGCCCGCTCCTCGGCGCTCAGGTCGTCGCCGGGCGACCCAGAGCCGGCGCCACCGTCGGGAGGCGCAGACGGGCCGGGTGAGGACGGCGGGCCGGGCTCGCGTTGCACGGGGCGCTCGCCGCCCGGTGTCCAGATGGAGCTCATGGTGGTACCCTAACGCCACAACCGACTCGAGAAGCGGGTTCGTCCAGCTCCACCGGACCGCCCCACCCGGCCACCGTCCTACTGGGTGCGTCGGGTCGTACGCCGCTCAGCAGCGGGACACCGGCCTCCGGCCGAAGGTCCCATGGGCGGGTGTCCGCTTCCCGGGATGCCCGCCGGCATTGTCCTCCGGCGAGCCCGATCCACGCCAGGAGTGATGCCCGATAGCCGCAGCGGAGAGCAACGAGCTTCGTATCAACGATCGCATCCGAGCACGAGAGGTTCGTCTCGTGTCGGCCGACGGTGATCAGGTCGGGATCAAACCCCTGCCGGAAGCCCTGACCATTGCCCGCGACCTCGATCTCGACTTGGTCGAGGTGGCGCCACAGGCCTCACCGCCCGTGTGCCGGATCATGGACTACGGCAAGTACAAGTACGAGGCGGCGCAGAAGGCCAAGGAGTCGCGCCGAAAGACCACCCAGGTCTCCATCAAGGAGATGAAGTACCGGGTGAAGATCGGCAAGGGCGACTTCGACACCAAGACCTTGAAGGTCCAGAAGTTCCTGGAAGAGGGCCACAAGGTGAAGATCACGATCATGTTCCGGGGCCGGGAGGTCCATCACCCCGAGTTGGGGATGCGCATCCTCGACCGGGTCGCGGAGCACAACAACCAGCTGGCCAAGGTCGAGGCGTCGCCCAAGCTCGACGGCCGGAACATGACCATGGTCCTCGCCCCTGACAAGCGGGTGCAGGCAGCGGCGGAGGCGGCCCGCAAGAAGGCCGCCGCCGAAGAGCGCCGGACGGCCGGCAACGGTGCGTCCCCCGAAGCCGGCGAAGGTGCTCCGGTCGGGGCCAACGAGGAACAAAAGGAGCAGTGACGACGTGCCGAAGATGAAGACGCACCGGGGGGCGGCCAAGCGGTTCAAGGTGACCGGCAGCGGCAAGGTCCGGCGTCGCCAGGTGGGGATGAACCACATCCTGGAGAAGAAGCCGTCCAAGCGGACCCGCCGGCTGAAGCGGAGCGCCCAGGTCACCGGTGGCGACGTCCGCCAGGTGAAGCGCATGCTCGGCCAGGGCTGAGGGCGGCCCAGCAACCATTCCACCCGTTCACCGCGACGGGCCCCGCTCCGGCTTCCGGGTTCACCGGTAGGGTGCGGGCGCCCGCAGCACGAGGAAGCCGTCGCCGGGCTGTTCGGCGACAGAAGGAGCATCATGGCGAGGGTCAAGCGGGGTGTCCCCGGCAGAAAGCGGCGCCGTGGCGTGCTCGAGCAGGCGCAGGGTTACTACGGCAACAAGAGCCGGTCCTACCGCGCCGCCAACGAACAGGTCATGCACTCGCTCCGCTACGCCTACCGCGACCGGCGGGCACGCAAGGGCGAGTTCCGCTCATTGTGGATCCAGCGCATCAACGCCGCCACCCGTGAGCACGGGATGAGCTACAGCCGCTTCATCGCCGGCCTGCGAGCTGCCGGGGTGGAGGTCGACCGCAAGGTGCTGGCCGACCTGGCGGTGCGCGACCCGGACGCCTTCGCCGCCCTGGTGCAGGTGGCGGGCGAAGCTCCCGCCTCCCAGGCGGGGTAGCCCCCGCCCGTGGCCGGGCCGGGCCCGCTCGGCGCCCGCCACAAGAAGGTCGACCGTCTGCGGCGCCTCTTGCGCCGCCGGAGCGTCCGTCGCTCCGAGCGGGCGTTCGTGCTCGAGGGCGAGACGCTGGTGGCCGAGGCGCTCGACGCCGGCATCCCACTCGAGGCGGTGTTCGTGGCGCCCGATGCCGGCAGCGTGCCCTCCGTGGTCGAACGGGCCCGGGCCGCCGGCCTGCGGGTCCACGAGCTCGCGCCCGGTGTCCTCCAGCGGGTGGCGGAGACGGTCACGCCGCAGCCGGTGCTGGCCGTGGCCCCGTGGATGGACGTACCCCTGGAGGCCGTTTCGACGTTGACGCCGGTGGTGGTGTGTGTCGACGTGCGCGACCCGGGCAACGCCGGCAACGTGCTGCGCTCGGCAGAGGCGGCGGGGGCAGGGGCGGTAGTGTTCTGCGCAGGGTCGGTGGACGTGTTCAACCCCAAGACGGTGCGGTCGTCGGCGGGATCGCTGTTCCACGTGCCGGTGGTGAACGGAGGCGAGCCGGTTGCGGTGCTCGAGTGGATGGGCAGGCAAGGGTTCCGGCGCATGGGCACCGTCGCCCGCGGCGGCCGTCCCTACGACGAGGTCGATCTCACCGCTCCCGTCGCCATCGTGCTCGGCAACGAGGCCTCGGGCCTGCCGGCGTCGCTGGATCGCCACCTCGACCTGCGCGTCACCATCCCCATGGTGGGCCGCACCGAGTCGCTCAACGTGGGCATGGTGGGGGCGCTGATGTGCTTCGAGGCGCTGCGCCAGCGACGGCGGGCGGCTGCCGCCCGATGACGTCTCGGACCCGGGCGGCGGTCGATCTTGACGACCTGGCGGTGGCGGCGGTGGTGGTCGACGCCCAGGGACGGGTGGAGGCAGCCAACGCCGCCGGCGACGAGCTGGCCGGGCGGCCGCCCGGCGGCCTGGTGGGGTGCCGGATCGACGAGGTGGTCGACGCTGCCCCCGCGGGTGACGTGCTCGCCTGGGCCGGCGTGACCGACGGCGGCTCCCGCACGGTCCCCGAACGCGAGCTGCGGGTGCTCCGCCCCGACGGCCGGCAGGTGCCGGTGGTGGTGAGCGGCCGCCGGCGCCACGACGCCGACGGGTCGCCGGCGGCTGTCGTGCTGCTGCTGCGGCCCCTGTCCAGCGACGGCGCCTCGGTGGCCGGCATGGACGTGGTCTCCACGGTCAGCCACGAGCTGCGCTCGCCCCTGACCTCGGTCAAGGGGTACACCTCGCTGCTGCTGACCCGGTGGTCCCGGTTGAGCGACGAGCAGAAGAAGACGATGCTCGAGCAGGTCAACCACGACGCCGACCGGGTGACCCGGCTGGTGAACGAGCTGCTCGACATCAGCCGGCTCGAGACCGGCCACCTCCAGCTCCGGTACCAGCTGGTCGACCTTCCGGCCGTGGTCTCGTCCGTGGTGGCCAAGGTGGCCCTGGCCCACCCTGCGCTCGACTGCTCGGTCGAGTTCGAGCGCGACTTCCCCGCGGTGCGGGCCGACCCTGACAAGATCGAGCAGGTGCTCACCAACCTGGTCGAGAACGCCGCCAAGTACGGCAGCCTCACCGGCATGCGCATCGTGGGCGCCGTCGCCGACGACGCGGTCTCGGTCGTCGTCGTCGACGAAGGGCCGGGGATCCCGGCCGCCGACCTTCCCCACCTGTTCACCAAGTTCTACCGGCGCGACCAGGGCCGGCCCACCGGATCGGGCCTGGGGTTGTGGATCAGCCGGGGGCTGGTCGAGGCCCACGGTGGCCAGCTCACCGCCGAGAGCGCGGCCGGCCGCGGCAGCTCGTTCCGCTTCACCCTTCCCGTCGACGGCCTCGGTCGCCCGTGACGGCGCCCGACGTCAGGAGGCTCGTCACTGACGCCCTCGACCGGATCGCTCGTGCTGAGGGCCCCGCCGCGGTCCGGTCGCTCGAGGCCGAGCTCCTCGGACGTCGCTCCCAGCTGGCCACGCTGCGATCCGGCCTCGGCGCCCTGGCGCCCGAGGCGCGCAAGGAGGCGGGCCGTGAGCTCAACGCCGCCCGGGCGCGCGTCGAGGAGGCACTGGCCACCAGGCGGGCCGAGGTCGACGAGGCCGAGCGGCGGTCGCGCCTGGAGGCCGAGCGGCTCGACCTGACCGAGGTGGTGCCCACCCGTCGCCGGGGCCATCTCCACCTGGTGACCCAGGCCCGTGACCGCTTGGAGGACGTGTTCGTCGGCATGGGCTACACCGTGGCCGAGGGCCCGGAGGCGGAGAGCGACTGGTACAACTTCGAGGCGCTCAACTTCCCCGCCGACCATCCCGCCCGGGCCATGTACGACACGCTCTACCTCGAGCTCGGGGCGCCGGAGTCCACGCTGTTGCGGACCCACACCTCTCCCGTGCAGGTACGGGTCATGGAGGCGACGCAGCCGCCGATCTACTCGGTCATGCCCGGGCGGTGCTACCGCCAGGACACCGCCGACGCCAGCCACCTGCCCAACTTCCACCAGATCGAGGGGCTGGTCGTCGACCGCCACATCACCCTCGGCGACCTGGCGGGCACGCTCGACGCCTTCACCGAGGCCTACTTCGGCCCCGGGTTCCGGTCCCGCCTGCGGCCGTCGTACTTCCCCTTCACCGAGCCGTCGGCCGAGTTCGACATCACCTGCGTGTTCTGCAAGGGCGACGGGTGCCGGACCTGCGGGCGCACGGGGTGGCTCGAGCTGGGAGGGTGCGGGATGGTCCACCCCAACGTCTTCCGTGCCGTGGGCTACGACCCGGAGACGTGGTCGGGCTTCGCCTTCGGGTTCGGCATCGACCGCATGGTGATCATGCGCCACGGCATCGACGACCTGCGGGAGCTGGTGTCCAACGACGTCCGCTTCCTGCGCCAGTTCTGATGCGGGTCCTGCGGTCGTGGTTGCGGGACTTCGTCCCGCTGGAGCTGCCGGTCGACGAGCTGGTCGCCGTGCTCGACGACCTGGGGCTGGCGGTGGAGTCGGTCGATCGGGTGGGGGAGGGGCTGGAGGGCGTGGTGGTCGCCCGGGTGCTCGAGCTGGGGCCCATCGCCGGCGCCGACCGCATCCAGCGGGTGGTGGTCGACGCCGGTGACCCCGAGCCGGTCCAGGTGGTGTGCGGGGCGTGGAACTTCGCCGAGGGCGACCTGGTGGCCCTGGCCACGGTGGGAACGGTGCTGCCCGGTGGCATGGAGATCGGCGCCCGCAAGATGAAGGGCGTGGAGTCGAGGGGCATGCTCTGCGCGCCGGACGAGCTGGGCCTGCCCGGTGGGCACGACGAGATTCTCGTGCTTCCGCCCGGTGGGGCCTCGCCCGGGACCCCCTTCGCCGAGGTGGCCGGCGGTGGGCCCGACGTGGTGCTCGACCTGGAGGTCAACGCCAACCGGCCCGACGCCATGTCCATGGCCGGGGTGGCCCGCGACCTGGCCGCCCGCCTGGGGCTGGCGTTCACCCTGCCCGAGCCGGCGCTGCCCCCGCCGGTGCCGGTCGAGCCGGCCTCGGTCGCCATCGACGCTCCCGAGCTCTGCGGGCGCTTCGTGGCCACCGTCATCGCCGGGGTGCGGGTGGGCCCCTCGCCGGCGTGGATCGCCGACCGGCTGGCCCGGGCGGGGATGCGGCCCATCAACAACGTGGTCGACGCCTCCAACTACGTGATGCTCGAGCTGGGCCAGCCCACCCATCCCTACGACGCCGCCCGCCTGGGGGGCCGGGGGTTCCGGGTGCGCCAGGCACGTGCCGGCGAGACGCTGGTCACCCTCGACGACGTCGAGCGTGTCCTCGATGGCGATTTGCTCATCTGCGATGCCGGCGACCAGCCCATCGGCATCGCCGGGATCATGGGCGGCGCCTCCACCGAGATCGACGAGCACACCACCGAGGTGGTGCTGGAGGCGGCCTGGTTCGACCCGCTGGCCATCTCCCGCAGCGCCCGCCGGCTGAAGCTGCGGACCGAGGCGTCGGCCCGCTTCGAGAAGGGCGGTGACTGGGCCGCCATCGACCGGGCCGTGGCCCGCTTCGTCGAGCTGGTGGCCGGCGGTGAGGAGCTCAGCGTCGGTCCGCCCACCGACGTGCGGGGCGTGCTGCCCGAGCGGTCGCCCGTCCGGGTGCGCACCGCCCGGGTCAACGAGCTGCTGGGCACCGGGCTCACCGACGCCCAGATCGCCGGGTACCTCGATCCCCTCGGGTTCACGACCGCCGGCACCGCTGCGGGCGAGCTCGACGTGGACCTGCCCACGTGGCGGCTCGACAGCGCCACCGAGATCGACGTGGTGGAGGAGGTCGCCCGGCTCCACGGGTACCGGGCCGTCCCCAAGACCGTCCCCCGCAGCCCGCTCACCGGCGGTCTGACCCCGTACCAGCGCGACCGCCGGCTGGTGCGCCAGGTGCTGGCCGGCGCCGGTGCCGACGAAGCGTGGAGCACGACGTTCCTGGCCGTGTCCGACCTGGAACGCTGTGGGCTCGACCCGGCCGAGGCGGTGGTGGTGGCCAACCCTCTCGTCGCCGAGGAGTCGCGGTTGCGGACCTCCCTGCTGCCCGGCCTGGTCGGGTCCGTCGCCGGCAACGCCCGCCACCGCATCACCGGGGTGTCGCTGTTCGAGGTGGGCCACACCTTCCGCCGCCCGCCGGACGGGCAGCAGCTCCCCGACGAGCGGGAGATGGTGGCGGTGGCCACCGCCGGAGCAGACGCCCGAGAGGCGGTGACCCTGTGGCACCTGGTGGCCGACGGGCTGGTGGTGGGGGACTGGCAGCTCGAGGCCTGCGTCGCACCCGGCCTGCACCCGACCCGCACGGCCCGGGTGGTGGTCGACGGGGAACCCGTCGGGACGGTGGGCGAGGTCGACCCGGGGGTGCTGGCCCGCTTCGACGTCGACGAGCGAGTGGCGTGGTTCGAGCTCGACCTGGAACGGCTGCTGGCGCGCCCCCACGGTCCGGGCACCTACCGGCCGATCAGCCGGTACCCCTCGAGCGACATCGACCTGGCCTTCGAGGCCGACGACGCCACCCCGGCCGGTGCGATCGAGCGCACCCTGGCCGGCGCCGGCGACGGCCTGGTGGCCGGCGTCCGCCTGTTCGACGTCTACCGGGGCGATCAGGTGGGCCAGGGCCGGCGCAGCCTGGCCTGGACGGTCCGGCTCCAGGCGCCCGACCGGACCCTCACCGACGACGAGGTGGGAGCGGTGCGCCGGCGCCTCATCGCCGCCGTGGAGGAGGCGCA
>JAHWJR010000019.1:0-7590 GCA_019348335.1 Actinomycetota bacterium | reverse complement strand
GCGGCTACTGCGATTGCGAGGTCGTTCTGAACGTGCACCCGGAAGAGGTGTTCGAGCCGGTTCGCACGCCGCACCGACGCCAGCAGTAGGAACGAAAGACGATGGCGGGCGGCTGCCCCCGTTCTTTGTCGGCTGGGCCACCGCCACGGTGGTTCATCCGACAAAGAACGATTGGGGTCAGGCGGCGCCGGCTTGGAGGCCCTCGCCGAGGAGCTGGCCGAGCTGGCGGGCGTTGCGCACGCCGTAGTCCCGGTAGCAGTTGTTCATGAGGGCGTGGGTTTCGCTGGTGGCGCCGGCCAGGCCACGGATGGGCTCCACCCAGGCTGCCAGCTCGTCCTCGGAGTAGAGGTAGCGGAACCGCTCGGCCGCGCTGATCCCCTTGGCCTCCCACGTCTCCCGGTTGTGGCCGTGGAAGCGCACGATGGCCAGGTCGGCGGTGGCGGCGACCAGCGGGGGGACCGAGCTGTCGAAGCCCTGGGGCCCGTCCACGCAGACGAACGCCAGCCCGTGCTCCTCGAGCAGGCGGAGGGTCCGCCTCCGGTCGTCGTCGCCGTCGAGCCAGCTGCGGTGGCGGAACTCCACGGCGAGCTGGTGCCCGGGCAGGCGGTGGGCCAGCTCGGCCAGGTAGGCCCGGTTGTCCCGCCGGGCGGTGAACCACGGGGGGAACTGGAACACCACGGCGGCCAGCTTGCCGGCGGCCTGCAGGGGCTCCAGGGCGGCGCGGAAGTGTTCCCACGCCCGGTCGACGGCGGGGTCGGGCAGGTGGGCCAGGTAGGTCGAGCGCTTGTCCCGGTGCTCGTCGGGCAGGTCGTCGTGCACGTCCTCCCAGAGCGTGCTCGGGCGGGTCGGGTGCTGGGTGAACAAGGCGTAGGCCTTGACGTTCATGCGGAAGCCGGCGGGCGTGCGCTCGGCCCACAGCTGGGCCGTCCGGGCCGTCGGCGGGGCGTAGTAGGTGCCGTCGACCTCCACCGCGGGGAAGATCGACGCGTAGTGGCGCAGGCGCTCCTCGGCGCTCATCGACCTGCGGGGGTAGAAGTCCGACTCCTTGGTGAGGGTCGGGTCGGTCCACGACGAGGTGCCGACGGCGATGCCCATCACCGCCGAGGCTACGACCGCCGGCACCTGCGCCACCGGGGGAGCCGGCGCGCCGGGGGCGGCGCCATCCCCGTGCCCGGTGGGGTCCCGCCGTAGGATCGTGCCCGTGCCGGTTGCCGTGACCGCCCCCTACGTCAGTGAGGAGTTCACCGACGAGGAGGCCGACGTGCTCCGGCGCTACGTCACCAACGTCGAGGGCCCGGTGTTCGCTCTGGTGAACCTCCCCGAGGTGGTCAAGGGCGCCCTGTTCGCCCGCTACAGCCGCACCCACAAGAGCCTGCGGCGGCTGTTCCTCGACGAGTTCGTGGACGACCTCGACATCGAGGGCGACGCCGCCGTCGACGCCACCGTCGGGTTGGAGCGGGCCGAGCGGCTCTACGACCGGGTGTTCTTCGAGTACGGCGACGACTCGGTGGCTCAGCTCGGTGGTGTCCATCTGGCCTGCGAGCAGGCGTCCAACCTGCTCACCAAGGTGCTGGAGCGGGGACGGCTCATGTCGTACCTCGAGCAGTCCACCCGCTACATCTCCTACGACGCACGCCTCGGCGGCCGCTACCGCTACCACCGCGACCCCCAGTTGCTGGCCTCGGCGCTCGGGACCCGCTACGTCGGCGACATGGACCGGCTGTTCGACACCTACGCCGGCCTGGTCCCGGTGGTGCAGGACTGGTGCCGCCAGCGCTACCCGAAGCAGCCCGGCGACTCCGACTTCGTCCACCACCAGTCGACCCGGGCCAAGGCCCTCGACGCCGTGCGCGGGATCCTGCCCGCCGCCTCGCTGTCCAACGTGGGCATCTACGGCACCGGCCAGGCCTACGAGGCGCTGCTGCTGCGCATGCGGTCCTCGCCCCTGCCCGAGGCCCGCCGCTACGCCGAGCTCATGCTTGCCGAGCTGCGCAAGGTCATCCCCTCGTTCCTCACCCGGGTCGACCTCCCCGACCGGGGCGGTGCATGGTCCGACTACCTCCGGGAGACCCGGGACGACACCGCCGAGGTGGCGGCCAAGCTCTTCGCCGGCGTGGAGCCCGAACCGGAGTCGTCCCCCGAGGTGACCCTGGTCGACTTCGACCCGGACGCCGAGGACAAGCTCCTGGCCGCCATGCTCTACCCCCACGTCGACCGGCCCGAGACCGAGGTGCTCGAGCGGGTCCGGCGTCTCGGCGCCGACGACCGGGCGGCGGTGGTGGCGGCTTACACAGGGGAGCGGGGCAACCGCCGCCACCGGCCGGGACGGGCGCTGGAGCGCATCGGCTACCGCTTCGACGTGTGCGCCGACTACGGAGCCTTTCGCGACCTCCAGCGTCACCGGATGCTCACCATCGAGTGGCAGCCCCTCACCCCCCGGCACGGGTACGTCGTGCCCGAGGCGGTGGTGGAGGCGGGGGCGGGCGAGCCCTTCGCCGAGGCGATGGAGCGCTCCGCCGCCCTGCACGACGCCCTGGCCGAGGAATTCCCCCGGCAGGCCGCCTACGCCGTGTGCCTCGCCTACCGGGTGCGGTTCTCGATGCAGCTCAACGCCCGGGAGGCGATGCACATGCTGGAGCTGCGCACCACCCCCCAGGGCCATCCCGCCTACCGGCGGGTGTGCCAGGAGATGCACCGGCTCATCGCCGAGCAGGCCGGTCACCGGGCCGTGGCCGACATGATGCGCTTCGTCGACCACAGCGAGCCGGAGCTCGAGCGCCTCGAGGCCGAGCGCCGGGCCGAGCACCGGAGGGCGAGCACGTCGCGCTGAGCCGTTGGCGGGTCCCGCCTGTTAAATGTCAGTGGGGTTGCTGTGGCCGATGTGGTCGGGTAAGACTGCTGCTGGCGGGCGGGGACGGAGGTAACCGTGCGCGTCCCCACACTTCCCAGCCGCCGGCGCCGATCGAGCCGGGGCGTGGCCATGGTGGTGATCGCCGGCTTGGCCGTCGCCGGGCCCGCAGCCACCAGCTCCCACACCGTTCGGCCCGGGGAGACCCTCTCGGGCATCGCCGCCGACCACGGGGTGACGGTCCGGGGCCTCGCCGAGGCCAACGGCATCTCCGACGTCCACCGGGTGCTCGCCGGCGCCACCCTCGCCCTACCGGCCGCCGGGAGCACCGGGGCGGCCGCTGGGGGCGGGGGCCCGGCGGGAGGCGCGGCCCACACCGTCGGGTCGGGGGAGACCCTCTCGGGCATCGCCGCCGACCACGGGGTGACGGTCCGGGGCCTTGCCGCCGCCAACGGCATCACCGACCTCAACCTGGTGCGCAGCGGCCAGCGCCTCTCCGTCCCCCGTGCCGGTAGCCCCCGCCCGGGCGAGGGCGGGGTGGACGCGTCACGCCTGCCCTCGCGCCTGCAGTCCTCGCCCGAGCGCCTGCAACTCGTGCCCCGCTTCGAGCACTGGGCGGCGACCTACGGGGTCCCCACCGACCTGCTCATGGCCATGGCCTGGGTGGAGTCGGGCTGGCAGAACCACGTGGTCTCCAGTGCGGGGGCCATGGGCATCGGCCAGCTGATGCCCGACACGGTGACGTGGATGCGCGACGTCATCCTGCGCGAGTCCCTCGACCCGGACGATCCGGACGACAACATCCGCATGAGCGCCCGCTACCTGCGCTGGCTGCTCGACCGCACCGAGGGTGACCCGGCCACCGCCCTGGCCGGCTACTACCAGGGCCTGGCGGCGGTGCGGGCTTTCGGTCCCTCTCCCGCCACGACGGTGTACGTCGCCGATGTCCTCGCCTTCCGCGACCGCCACTTCTGATCCCGAGGCAGAGTTTTTTCCGCCTGCCCTGACCAGCCTCGACGCGCGTCGATGCTGGTCACGGTGACCGTTTGCCCCGGCCCCGTCGGTTGACACGCCGCCCGGGGGCGTGGCAAGAAGGTCAGGCCTTCTTTTACTCGGGTGGCCGAGGAGAAGGCCCGGGCGGGGTAGCCCAGCGAGCTCAGTAGCAAACGTCTCAGGCGCCGGCCCGTCACAGAGAGGCATTGCCTCTCCGCGACGGTCCGGGACGGTCGACGGCCCCAAAGGCTCGCTGGGCACCCTTCTCGCCGGTCTCGGTCGGGCCCCTGGTGCCCCGGCCCCCGGTGGGGGGCGACGCCGCCGTGGTGCAGCGCCCGGATGGACGAACACGGGCCGGGAATGGATAGAGTCCGCCGTCGGTTCTCCCGCTCGCACGCCTCTTGCCATCGAAGGAGCCATGGCCGACGATCTCGACGACGACCAGACCGACGAGAGCCTCGACGACGACGAAGCCCTCGACGACGACGAGGTCCTCGACGACGACGAGGTCCTCGACGACGACGACAGCGCCGAGGAGTTTCCCGACGCGGAGTTCGCCGACGACGAGGAGTCCGAGGAGGACAGCGTCGTCAAACCGCCCCCGGCGAAGCGGGGCAAGGCCAAGGTGGCCGAGCCTGCCGGCGACGAGGAGGACGGTGGGGACGACGACGACGACGAGCCCGACCCCGACGACGTCGAGGCCGACCTCGACACCATCCTGAAGGACCGTCTGGTCGTCGCCGACGACGAGGAGGACGACGACGAGGAGGACGAGGTCCCCGAGACCGAGGAGAAGGTCGAGGGCGGTAAGGTGCGCCCCCGGGCGCCCGGGGAGTTCGTGTGCCAGTCGTGCTTCCTCGTGAAGCATCCCAGCCAGCTGGCCGAGGGTGAAGTGCTCTTGTGCCGGGACTGCGTCTGATCTGCGTGCCGGCCGCCCGGCCGCACGGCTGACTTTCGTGGATCGCGAAGATCGGGAAGGATCGTTGCTGTGAACGACTCCAAGTCTCCGCTCGACCGGGTGGTGGAGCTCTTCGTCTATGCACCCGTGGGCCTGGCGCTGTCAGCGCGCGACCTGGTACCCGGGCTCGTCGAGCGGGGTCGCCGCCAGGTCGACCCTCAGGTCGGCGTGGCCCGCATGGTCGGGCAGATGGCGGTGTCCCAGGGACGGTCCCAGGCAGAGAAGGCCCTGGAGCACGCCGTGGCCTCGGCTCAGGCCACCCTCGAGCAACTCGGCGTGCTCGACCACTCGGAACCCAGCCCGGGCCCTGAGGCGCCCTCCACGCCGGCGACCGGTCCGGCGCCGCCCCCACCGCCGTCCGACGGGCCGATCGTCGCTCCCGCCGCTCCTCCGGTGCCTCGTACCGGCAACGGGCCGGGTGCTGCCGGGTTGGCCATCCCCGACTACGACTCACTGTCGGCGTCCCAGGTGCTGCCCCGGCTCTCGAGCCTGTCGAACGACGAGCTGGAGGCGGTACGGGCCTATGAGCACGCCCACCGGGGTCGCAAGACCATCCTGAACAAGATCGCCCAGCTCCAGGGCCGGTAGGTGGAAGGCGCCCGCCTGGCCACCTGCGACGACCTGGCGACCTTGGCCCGGCTGGCTGGGGAGGCCGTGGCCGAGCAGACCGGCGAGCGGGGCGGCGTCATCTGGGCTTCTCGGGAGACCCGTCCGCTGCCGGCGTTGGCGTCGTTTCAAGAGAGCCTCGACGACGACGGCCAGTTGCTCCTGGCGGGCACCATCGACGAGGTGGTGGTGGGGTACGCCGGCGTCCGCCTGGAGCGGCTGCGCAGCGGTGACGTGCTGGGCGTGGTGACCGATCTGTTCGTGGAGCCCGGTGCCCGGAGCGTGGGGGTGGGCGAAGCGCTCATCGGGGAGGTGCTGAGCTGGTGCGGCGAGCACGGGTGCTGCGGCGTCGATGCCGTGGCCCTTCCCGGCAACCGGGACACCAAGAACTTCTTCGAGACCTTCGGCTTCACCGCCCGGGCCATCATCGTGCACCGGCGGCTGGTGGACCTCGCCGCCGATCCGGCGTGAGCGGCCGGCCGTGACGCCTCCGCCGCAGGTCTGCGTCGGCGCCGTGGCCGTGGACGGTGGCCGCCTGCTGCTGGTGCGCCGGGGGAGGGGGCCGGCGGCGGGCGAGTGGTCGGTGCCCGGGGGCCGGGTGGGCCCGGGGGAGACCCTCGCCGAGGCCGTGGTGCGCGAGCTGGCCGAGGAGACGGGCATCGAAGGCGTGTGCGGGTCGCTCATCGACTGGGTGGAGCGCATCGACGACGACCATCACTTCGTGATCCTCGATTTCGCCGTGGAGGTGCTGGAGGGCACGGACCCAGTCGCCGGGGACGACGCCGCGGAGGCGGCGTGGGTGCCCCTCGACCAGGTGGCCGAGCTGCAGCTGGTGGAGGGGCTGGCCGAGTTCCTCCACATTCACGGGATTCTCGACGTCATCGCCTGAACCGCCCTGGTCGCGTGTCAGGGGCGCTGCGGAGTGGGTAGGCGCGATGGAGCCGTCGACAAGAGGAGGATCAATGGCCCGACGAACCGGAAAGGGTCTGACCGCACTGGTCGCCGGGGCGCTGGGAGCCGCCGGCGCCTATTTCTTCGATCCCGACCGCGGCCGGTCACGCCGCAGCCGCACCAAGGATCAGGCGGCCGCCGCGCTCCGCCGGCGCCAGCGAGAGACCGAGGCCCGTGTGCGCTATGCCGAGGGCAGACTGGAAGGCGCCGCCGCCCGTTCCTCCGGAGCCGGGGAGTTCACCCCCGAGGACGACACCGACATCGTGCACGCCATCAAGCAGGCGTTCTCCGGGCTCGAGTTCTCGACCAGTGACGTCAAGGTCGACGTGGTCGGAGGTGCTGCCACGCTGCGGGGCCAGGTCGAGGAGGCCGACCACATCGACGAGGTGCAGAAGGTGGTGGCCGAGGTCCCCGGCGTGGCCTCGGTGGAGGGTTACCTGCACACGCCGGGCGCCGCACCGCCCAACAAGGCGGCGTCCCTCAACGTCAGCTGAGCCTCGGGCGGCTCAGGTGGACGCCGGCGGGGCGGGCCCGTCGGGGCCCGGGCGGTCGCGCCCGATGACGGGAGCGACGACGGCGTCGCCCGCCGGCGGGGGCTGACCGGGCGCCGGTTCGCCTGCCGGCTCGGCCGCCGGCGCAGCGGGCGGCTCGGTGGCGGCCCCGTCAGCCGCAGGCGGCTCGGGGGCGGCCGTGTCACCCGAGGGCTCGGTCGTGGGGGCCTCGGCCGCGGGCGTGACGCCGGCGGGAGGAACGGCCGCCCCCGCAGGAGGATCGGCCGGCGAGGTCGTCGGCGGCGCCGGCTCGGCCACGGGGCTCCCGGCCACGGGCGCCTCGGGTGCCGGGGGCGGAGGGGGGATGCGCCGCGGTCGGGTCGCCGGTGCGCCGTCTTTCGACGGAGGCCCCGATTGCTGGCGGCCCTGGTGCTTGGGCGACCGGTCGGCCGAGCTCCCCCGACGCTTGGGACCGCTGCGCTCGGCCGGCGGCTCGATCCCGAAGAGCTGGGCGATGCCCGGCACGCGCCCTGCGTGCTTGCGCACCAGGGCCAGCAACTCCTCGCCCGGCTCCGGTGGGGCACCGGCGGGTGTGACGTTGCGGCGCACCGCGGAGTACGCCACCGCATCGAGCACGGTTGCCCATCGCTCCGGGCCGGCATCGGCGGTCATCGCCGCGCCCGCGGCTTCGGCCAGGCGGGTGGTCACCTCCGGCGGGAGGTGGTCACCGGGTTGCGGTGGGC
>JAHWJR010000145.1 GCA_019348335.1 Actinomycetota bacterium | reverse complement strand
CGGCACCGAGTCGGTCACCGAGACCAACGCCTCCACGTTGACCGACGTCATCGTGATCCTCCGCTACGTGGAGATCGCCGGCAGCGTGCGTCGGGCGGTCTGCGTCCTGAAGGCCCGGGCCTCGAGCCAGGACCAGAGGATCCACGAGTTCACCATCGACGACCGCGGGCTCCACATCGGCGAGCCGTTCACCGGCCTCTCCGGGATCCTGGCGGGGTCGGTCGCCCAGTGGCCGACGGGCGCCACGGTGCCACCTGGTGATGTCGGCGAATTAGGCTGAACCATGTGATAGGTGCGGCGCGCATGGTCCACCCGGCGGGCCGGTCCGAGAGGGGCGCACCCCTCGCCCCCGACCTGGAGACCGCCTGCCGCCGGTGGGGCGACCGCGACGCCATCACCTACCGAGGCCACACCATCGGCTACGGCGAGCTGTGGCGCCAGGTGACCGCCCTGGCCGACGCCTACCGGCGCCTGGGGGTCCGCCCCGGCGACCGGCTGATCAGCGGCCTGCGCAACTGCCCGGAGCACATCGTCGCCATCGCCGCCGCCTGGGCCGTCGGAGCCATCCACGTGGGCGCCGACGACGACCTCACCGGCCAGGAGCTGTCCGACCTGGTCGCCCACACCGAGGCGGCGGCGGTGCTGTTCCATCCCCGTCCCGGCACCGACGATCCCCAGGCGGCCCTGCGGGCCGTGGCCCGCGCCCGCCCCGAGACGCTGCGCATCGTCCACGAGGGCACCCCCGACGACGGAGACCTCGTGCTCTCGACGCTGCTGGAGGGCGGCCAGGCCGGGGCGCCCATCGCACCGCTCCAGGGCCCCGACGACCCCGGGCTGATGTTCCTCACCTCGGGCACCACCGGGCGGCCCAAGGGGGTGCTGGAGACCCTCCCCGCCTGCTGGGCCAAGATGCAGTTCTTCGCCGACGCCTTCCGCCCCGGCACCGACGACGTCCACCTGGTGTACCTGCCCATCGCCCACGTCTTCGGGCTGCGCCTGGCCCTGATCGCCCTGCTCCGGGGTGGTCGCCTGGTCCTCCAGGAGCGCTTCTCCCCCACGGGGGCGCTGCGGCTGGTGACCGAGGAGCAGGTCACCATCCTGCCGGGGATGCCCCCCCACCTCACCCTGCTGCTGCGTGCGCTCGACCCTGACCTCCACGACGTGTCCCGCCTGCGCTGGGTGATCTCCGCCGCCGCCACGCTGCCCCGACCGCTGGCCGAGCAGGTCTACGAGCGCCTGGGCACCGAGATCCTCTACGTGTTCGGGTGCAGCGAGGGCTTCACCACCCAGACCACCGACCGGGACGAGATCCTCCGGGGCTCGGTGGGCCGAACCGTGTTCCGGGGCCCGCCGGGGACGCCGGCGGACGGCACGGTGGCCATCGTCGACCCCGAGAACCGCCAGCCGCTGCCGCCCGGCGAGGTGGGCGAGATCGCCTTCGGGGCCGCAGCCCCTGTGCGCTACTGGCGCCACCCCGACGTGGCCACCGACGGCTGGTACCACAGCGGCGACCTCGGGCGCATCGACGAGGACGGCCTGCTGTACGTGCTCGGCCGGCGCAAGGAGGTGGTCAACCGCGGCGGCCTGAAGGTGACCCCCGCCGAGGTCGAGTCGGTCCTGGTCCGCCATGCCGCCGTGGCCGACGCGGCGATCGTGGCCACCCCCGACCCCGTGCTGGGCGAGGCGGTGTGCGCCTGCGTGGTGCCCGCCAACGGCGACGCGCCCGACCTGTCCGAGGTGCGGGAGTTCCTGAGCGCCACCCTGGCCCGCCACAAGCTGCCCGACGAGCTGTGCCTGCTCGACCGCATCCCCCGCTCCCCCCTGGGCAAGGTCGACCGGCCGGCGCTGCGGTCGCTGGTCGTCGAGGGCGACGCCCCCCGCCAGCGGCTCCGGCCCCGGTGATGCGCCCGCCCGCCCCCACCCTCGAGCATCCCTTCACCGGCGAGGTGGCCGACGCCGAGGAGGCGATGGCGCTCGGCCCCGAGTACGTGCTGGCCGCCGGCAAGGTCATCGCCAGCCACGTCCGCAACGAGTTGGCCGGGGCGGCGGTGTTCGACGAGCCCGCCATCGCCTTGGCCCCGGGGCCCAAGGACAAGTGGCTGGCCTGCCGCATCGCCATGGAGGAGTACGGCCACCACCTCAAGTTCACCAAACTGGCCGTCGAGCTCGGCCTGGACGACCCCACCGCCGGACGGACCCTGTCGGTGTTCGACTACGAGCTGCGGTCGTGGCCCGAGTTCGCCGTGCTGAAGGCGATCGTCGACCTGGCCGAGGTGGTGCTCATGGAGGAGCTGACCAGCTGCACCTACCTGCCGCTCCGCAACCTGGCCACCACCCTGCTGCCCGAGGAGCGCTTCCACGTGTCGTTCGGCAAGCGCCGCAGTCTCGAGCTGGCGGCCGACCCGTCGGCCCGGCCGCTGGTGGCCGAGGCGGTCGAGCGACTGGTCCCGTTCACGCTGCCGTTCTTCGGGCGCAGCGTCTCGGCCAACAACGAGCTGTTCCGGCGCTGGGGCATCAAGGGCCACACCAACGACGACTCCCGGGCCGCCTTCATCCGCCGCAGCCGGCGCTTCGTGATGGACGATCTGGGTCTGCCCTTCCCCGAGGTCGACGTCCGCTGGGACGGCGGCCCGGCGTGAGCTGGACCACGGCGCTGGACAGCTGGCACGCCGTCGACCTCGCAGGCCGGGACCTGGCCACCGGCCGCGTCCCGTCGTCGCCCGGAGCGCGCTCGGCCGCCGCCGCCCTGGCCGCCGCCCCCGTCATCAGCTGGCCGCCGGCGGTGGTCAGCGCCGGCGGCCGGCGCCGGAGCCTGGGGGCGGCGCTGGGTGCGGGCGGCGACGCCGTGGAGCACCTCCTCGACCGGCTGGTGGCGCGGCCCCGAGCCACCGCGGTCGACGTCGCCTCCCTGGCCACCGCCACCCCCACCGGCCGTGTCGACCTGCCGCTGTCGGTCGTGAGCCTGGCCGAGGGCGTGGAGCGCTCCGCCGGCGTCGACCCGTCGTGGCTGGCCGCCGTCGACGAGCGGCGGGCCGCCGCCCGGCCGCCGCTCGTGGCCGCCGGCCGGAGCGACGAGCTGGAGGCCGCCCTGCACGTGGCCATGCTGGTCGCCACCGACGTGCTCGACCCGGCCGCCGACGCCGACGTCGACGCCCACGTCGCCTCCGGTGCCCAGCTGTGGCTGCTCGGCGCGGCGGTGGCGTGGGCTCTGGCCGCCGGCGGCACCGACCACCCCTTCGCCCCGTGGGCCGAGCTGGTGACCGCCGGGCTCTGGCCGGTGGGCCCGAGCTCCGGCCAGCTGGTGGTGGCGGTGGTGGTGCCGCAATGAGCGTGGGGGCGAGCATCACCGGCCCCGCCCTGCCGGTCGCCGTGGCCCGGCGCCGGCTGGCCGGCCTCCGCGCCCTGGACGACCCCGAGGGCCACGGCCTCCACTGCGGGATCTCGTGGTACGGGCCCTCGGGCCTGGGGCCCGATCGGGTGGGCAGTGAGGCGACCGTGCAGGCCAGGTCGGGGCTCATGCACCTCCACGGCAGGGACGCCGGCGGGCCCCGGCGCCTGGGGCTCGAGCTCGCCTCCGTGGCCGCCGGCGTGCTCAGCGCCTGCGGCGTGCTGGCCGGGCTGGTGGCGCGGCGCCGGGGCGGCGATGCCTGCGAGGTCGAGACCTCGGTGCTCCAGGCCGGTCTGCTCGCCGTCTCCCACTACGTGGCCGCTGCCTCCTGCGACGACGAGTGGGTGCCGGCGCCGCCCGGTCCCGAGCCGGGGCCGCCGTTCCGCTCGTCCGACGGCCACTGGTTCGAGATCGAGACCCTCGACCCCGAGGCCTGGAAGGGCTTCTGGTACCGCCTGGGCGCCACCGGCGCCGACCTCGGCCGGGCGTGGTCCGGCTTCCGCGCCCGCTACTACCGCTCGACGTGCACCTTCCCGCCGGGACTGCACGAGGCCACGGCGAGGTTCTCTCTCAGGGAGCTGGTGCACGTCGCCGGCGAGTGGGGCGTGAGCCTGGCGCCGCTGCGCAGCTACGAGGACGTGCTGGCGCAGCCCACCGGCGGGCCCCACCCGGTGATCGAGCGGCCGGGGGACGGCCGCCTTGGTGAAGTCGGGGCGGCGCCGGCGCCGCGCCGGTCGGCGGGCCGGTCGGGCCTGCCTCTGGAGGGCCTGCGGGTGGTGGAGGCCACCACCCGGATGCAGGGCCCCCTGGCCGGTCTGCTGCTGGAGATGCTGGGGGCGTCGGTGGTCAAGGTGGAGCCGCCCGGCGGCGACTTCGGGCGCATCGTGCCGCCACTGGCCGGAGACGTGGGCTCGTTCTTCGCCTGCTTCAACCGGGGGAAGCGCTCGGTGGAGATCGACCTGTCCGGGCCGGCGGGCCGGGCCGAGCTGGTGGAGCTGGCGGACCAGAGCGACGTGTTCCTCCACAACTGGCGGCCGGGCAAGGCGGCCGAGTGGGGCCTCGACGCCCCCGATCTGGCCCGGAGCAACCCGTCGCTGGTCTACGCCACCGCCTCGGGATGGGGAGAGGGGCCGCGGGCGCCGGCGCTGCTCGGGACCGACTTCCTGGTCCAGGCCCACGCCGGCGTGGGCAACGGCCTGCGACCCGAGGGTGAGCCGCCCTTCCCCAGCCGGGTCATCGTCGTGGACTTCATGGGGGCGCTGGTCACCGCCGAGGGCGTGCTCGGCGGGCTCTACGTCCGGGAGCGCACCGGGTGCGGCCCCCGCGTGGCCACCTCGCTGCACGCCGGGGCCATGACCCTCCAGGACCACGTGCTCGAACCACTCGCCGCAGGTGGCGACGCACCCGGCCGCCACCGGGGCCGCCCCCGGTGGGGCCCCCTCGACCAGCCGGTGCCCACCACCGACGGCCTGTTGGTCATCGGCCTCGACGGCGACGGCGACGCCCTACCGGCGCTGTGCCGGATGTGCGAGGTCGACCCCGGCGCCGGCGACCGCCAGCAGCGGGTGGCCGACCGGCTGGCCGGCCGGCCGGCGGCGGCGTGGGTGGACGAGCTGAGCGCTGCCGGGATCGCCGGCGCCGTGCTTCCCGAGTCCCTCGACCTGGCCGGCCTGCCCGGCGACCCGGCGCTGGCCCCGCTGTTCGAGCCCCTGGCCGGGCCCACTCGGGTGCCGAGGTCGCCGTGGCGCATCCCCTGACCCTCCGCTCCCCGTTCTGACCCCAGAAGGGGGA
>JAHWJR010000144.1:3838-5185 GCA_019348335.1 Actinomycetota bacterium | reverse complement strand
TCGAGCTCCTGGATGATCTTGCCGTTGCCCCGCACCGGCCCGTCCAGGCGCTGCAGGTTGCAGTTGACCACCCAGATGAGGTTGTCGAGCTGCTCACGAGCGGCGATCGACAGCGCCCCCAGCGTCTCGGGCTCGTCGCACTCGCCGTCGCCCACGAAGCACCAGACCTTGGAGGCGCTGGTGTCGGCGATCTGGCGGTTGAGCAGGTAGCGGTTGAACCGGGCCTGGTAGATGGCGTTGATGGGGCCGATGCCCATGGAGACGGTGGGGAACTCCCAGAAGTCGGGCATGAGCCGTGGGTGCGGGTAGCTCGACAAGCCGCCGCCGCCCACCTCTTGGCGGAAGTTGTCGAGGTGGCTCTCGTCGAGGCGCCCCTCGAGGTAGGCCCGGGCGTAGATGCCGGGAGCGGCGTGACCCTGGAAGTAGACCTGGTCACCGGCCAGGCCTCCGTCCTTGCCGCGGAAGAAGTGGTTGAACCCCACCTCGTAGAGCGAGGCGGAGGAGGCGAAGGTGGCCAGGTGCCCGCCGATGCCCTCGGCCTTCTTGTTGGCCCGCAGCACCATGGCCGCCGCGTTCCAGCGGATGTAGGCCCGGATGCGGCGCTCGATGTCCTCGTCCCCGGGGAACCAGGCCTGCTGTTCGGGCGGGATGGTGTTCATGTACGGCGTGGAGACGGCGGCCGGGAAGCCGACCTGCAGGGCGCGGGCGTGCTCGAGCAGCTTGGCCACGAGGAAGCGGGCCCGGCTCTTCCCGTGGGTCTCCACGACGGCGTCGAAGCTGTCGAGCCACTCGCCGGTCTCGGCGGGGTCGATGTCGGGGACCTGCTGGACGAAGCCGTCGAAGATCATGGCTCCATGCTGGCACCCGGCGTCGCCTTTTGCGCCATCTTCGGGCCACTAGCGTCGCCGGGATGGCGAGGACCGTCTACACCGACGGCGCGTGCCTGGGGAACCCGGGGCCGGGGGGGTGGGCGTGGGCGGTGGAGGACGGGCGCTTCGCCAGCGGCGCCGAGGCTCGCACCACCAACCAGCGCATGGAGATCGCCGCTGCCCTGGAGGCGGTGCGGGCGCTGGACGGCGAGCTGGAGGTCGCCAGTGACTCCACCTACGTCGTCAACTGCTTCCGGGACCGCTGGTGGGAGGGGTGGTTGGCCCGGGGATGGATCAACTCCGCCCGCAAGCCGGTGGCCAACCGGGACCTGTGGGAGCCGCTGGTCGAGCTGGTGCGGGCCCGAGGTGACGTGCGCTTCCGCTGGGTCAAGGGCCACGCCGGCGACCCCATGAACGAGCTGGCCGACCGGCTGGCGGTGGAGGCGGCGCGGAGCCAGCAGGGCCGCTCGGGTGAGGG
>JAHWJR010000144.1:0-3738 GCA_019348335.1 Actinomycetota bacterium | reverse complement strand
TGGTCGTGGCCGGGCACCGGCCGCCCCAGCTGGGCGGTTACGGGCCCAACCCGGTGGCCGAGCGGATCCGCGACAAGCTGGCCGAGATCCTCGCCGCCAAGCGGAAGCTCCACCCCGACCTCGTGGTGCTGACCGGCCTGGGGCTCGGTGCCGACCAGCTGGGTGCCGAGGCGGCCGGCGACGCCGGCGTGCCCTACGTGGCCGTCCTGCCCTTTCCCGGCCATGAGGCGGTGTGGCCGGAGCCGGCACGGCGACGCCACGGCGAGCTCCTCGCCGGCGCCGACGCCACCGTGCTCATCCAGGCGACGGCCCCGAAGAGCAAGCAGCAGGCCGGGGCCGCTCTGGCCCGCCGGGACGCCTGGCTGGCCCGCCACGCCGACGAGGCGGTGGTGGTCTGGGACGGGGACGACGCCGGCGTGGGCCGGCTGGCCCGGTCGTTCCAGGACGCCCTGGGTGAGACCGAGGTGTGGATCGTCGCCCCCGAGCCCTGAGCTCCCATCTCGTTCTTTGTCGGGTGGACCACCGTGACGGTGGGAAATCCGACAGAGAACGGGGGACGAGGGGGCTACCGTCGGACGATGCGGGTGGGCGCCGACACGGGGGGCACCTTCACCGACGTGGTGGCGGCCGACGGCACGGTGGCCAAGGTCCCGTCCACGCCGGACGACCCCGGGCGGGCGGTGCGGGCCGGGCTGGCCTCGGCGGGGGGCGAGGGGCGCCCGGAGGTGCTCGCCCACGGGACGACGGTGGCCACCAACGCCCTGCTGGAGCGGCGAGGCGCAGCGGTGGCGCTGGTCACGACGCGGGGGTTCGCCGACGTGATCGAGATCGCCCGCCAGGCCCGCCCGTCGCTCTACGACGCCGGTGTCGACCGGCCGGAGCCGCTGGTTCCCCGGCACTGGCGCCACGAGGTGGGAGGACGGCTGGGGGCCGACGGCGCCGAGCTGGAGCCGGTCGACATCGAAGAGCTTCCCGTGCTCGATGCCACCGTGGGTTCGGTGGCGGTGTGCCTGCTGCACGCCGACCTCGACGCCGCTCACGAGCGGGCGGTGGCCGAGCGCCTGCGCCAGCGAGGCCACGACGTGAGTTGCTCGCACGAGGTGTCGCCCGAGTTCCGGGAGTACGAGCGGACCTCCACCACGGTGGTGAACGCTTACCTGCGCCCGGTGTGCCGGGCGTACCTGCAGGGCCTCGACGGCGCCGCCGGGGAGGTCCTGGTGCTGACGTCGGCCGGGGGCCTGGTGCCCGCCGGCCAGGCGGCCGAGGTCCCGGCCTCGCTGCTGTTGTCGGGGCCGGCCGGCGGCGTGCGGGCGGCAGCGGCGGTGGCGGCGGCGTGCGGGTGGCCCGACGCCGTCAGCTTCGACATGGGCGGGACCAGCACCGACGTGTGCCTCATCCGGGGTGGCGCTCCCCAGCCGTCACCGCAGCGGGAGGCGGCCGGCTTCCCCGTGCGGCTGCCGTCGCTCGACATCCACACCGTGGGCGCCGGCGGCGGCTCCATCGCCCGGGTCGACGCCGGGGGCGCGCTGGTCGTCGGGCCGCGGTCGGCCGGCGCCGTTCCCGGTCCGGCGTGCTACGGCCGCGGTGGCGAGGAGCCCACGGTGACCGACGCCGACCTGGTGCTCGGGCGCATTCCCGCCGGCGCCGCCTTCCCCGGCCTGGGTGGGCTGGACGTCGACGCGGCGCGGGCCGCCTTGGACCGGGCACGGGTCGACGCCGGCGGTGTGGTGGCCGTGGTGGACGCCGGCATGGAGCAGGCCCTGCGCCAGGTCAGCGTGGCCCGCGGCGTCGACCCCCGCGAGCTGGCCCTGGTGGCCTTCGGGGGTGCCGGCCCCCTGCACGCCTGCGCTCTCGCCGAGGCGCTGGGCATGCCCACCGTGATCGTCCCGCCCCGTGCCGGCGTGCTCTCCGCCGTGGGCCTGCTGTGCTCCCCGGTGCAGCACGACGTGGTCCGGTCGTGGTCCACGCCCCGTGACCACGCCGGCCTCGATACCGCCCTGTCCGAGATGGCCGACCAGGCCCGGGCCGAGCTCTCCGGGCAGCTGGCCTCGCTGGGCGACGTCGAGCGCCCGGAAACGCCGCCGGAGGTCGAGGTGGCGACGTCACTCGACTGCCGCTACGCCGGCCAGAGCCACGAGCTGACCGTGCCCGCCGTCGCCGGCTTTGCCGCCGAGCACCGCCGGCGCAACGGCTTCGACCGGCCCGACGCCCCGATCGAGGTGGTGGCCCTGCGGGCCCGGGCCACCCGGCCGGCGCCGCTGGAGGTCACCGACCTGCCGGCGCCGCCCGAGCGGCAGGCGGCGGTGGGGCCGACCGTGGTCTCCGAGCCCGACTGCACCGTCTGGGTGCCCGAGGGGTGGCGGGCCGATCCCGGTCCGGTCGGCGCACTCGTGCTCACGAGGACGAGCGGGTGAGCGGGCTCGACCCGGCGTCGCTGCAGGTGCTGATCTCCCGCCTGACCGGGGTGGCCGAGGAGATGGGGGCGGTGCTGCGCCGGTCGGCCTACAGCCCGAACATCAAGGAGCGGGCCGACTGCTCCGCCGCCCTGTTCACGCCTGCCGGCGAGCTCCTGGTCCAGGCCGAGCACATCCCCGTGCACCTGGGGTCGATGCCGGCGTCGGTTGCCGCCGCCATCGCCGCCTTCGGGGCGGACGGGCTCGGTCCCGGCGAGCAGGTGGTGCTCAACGATCCCTTCGCCGGCGGCACCCACCTCAACGACCTCACGCTGGTGGCGCCGTGCTGGGTCGACGGCCGGCTGGTGGGCTGGGCAGCCAACCGGGCCCACCACGCCGACGTGGGCGGGGCCGCCCCGGGTTCCATTCCCCCCGAGGCCACCGAGGTGTACCAGGAAGGGCTGCGCCTCCCGCCGGTGCGCCTCACGCCCGAGGTGGAGGCGGTGCTGTTGGCCAACTCCCGCACCGCCGACGAGCGGCGCGGCGACCTCGACGCCCAGGTCGGCGCCAACCGCCTCGGCGTCGAGCGGCTGGCCGCCTTCGCCGGCGCTCCGCTCGACGAGGTCACCGCCTACGGGGAGCGGCGCATGCGGGCCACCCTGTCCGCCCTTCCCGACGGGTCGTGGTCGTTCACCGACGTGCTGGACTCGTGCGGCCCTGCCGCCGACCAGCAGCGGCCCGCTCGCATCTCGCTCACCGTGACCATCGACGGCGAGCACGCCACCTTCGACTTCGCCGGCACCGACGACCAGCGGCGGGGCAACGTGAACGCCGTCGAGGCGGTCACGGTCAGCGCCGTCTCGTTCGCCCTGCGGGCCGCCACCGACCCCGGAATCCCCGCCAACGGCGGTGCCATGCGCCCGGTGCGGGTGCTGGCACCGGCCGGCAGCATCGTGGCCGCCCGGCCGCCGGCAGCGGTGGGCGCCGGCAACGTCGAGGTCAGCCAGCGGGTGGCCGACGTGTGCCTCGGGGCCCTCGCCACACCCTGCGCCGACCGGGTGGGCGCCGCCGGCCAGGGCACCATGAACAACCTGCTGGTGGGCGGCGCCGGCTGGGTCTACTACGAGACCGTCGCCGGCGGCCAGGGCGGCAAACCGAGCGGACCGGGCATGAGCGGCGTGCACACCGCCATGACCAACACCAAGAACACGCCGGTCGAGGCCCTGGAGCGGCACTACCCCATGCGGGTGCTGCGCTACCGGCTGCGGCGGGGGAGTGGGGGTCACGGCCGCCATCCTGGAGGGGAGGGCATCGAGCGCGACCTGCTCATGCTCGAAGACGTGAC
>JAHWJR010000143.1 GCA_019348335.1 Actinomycetota bacterium | reverse complement strand
GCCCACGGGTTGGACGCCTCGAAGAACTTCCGCACCTCGGGATCGCCCACGTAGGCCTCGGTGACCCGCTCGTACATCCAGTCCTCCACCACGTGGGCGGTGGCGTCGTAGCCGAACAGGTAGTCCACGGTGGCGGCCATCTCGAACGCCCCCTTGTAGCCGTGGCGGCGCATGGCGTCGATCCACTTGGGGTTGACCACCCGGCTGCGCACCACCCGGGCCGCCTCCTCGGCCAGCGAGCGCACCCGGGGCCGGGCCGGGTCGGAGGAGTCGCCGAACCACGCCTTGGGGTCGGCGCCGGTCAGCGCCCGCACGGTGGCCACCATCCCGCCGTGGTCCTGGAGGTAGTCGTCGGAGTCGAAGATGTCGTGCTCCCGGTTGTCCTGGTTCTTCACCGCCACGTCGATGGCGGCGAAGCGCCGGCGCATGGCCTCGGGCGCCGGCTCGCCGGCCCGGTCCCGCCCGTAGGCGTAGCCGCCCCAGGCCAGGTACACCTCGGCCAGGTCCTCGTCGCTGCGCCAGTCGCGTGCCTCGATCAGCCCCAGGATGCCCGACCCGTAGCCGCCGGGCTTGGGCCCGAACAGTCGGGGATCGCCGTCGGCGCCGAACCCGGCCAGGCGCACGGCGTCGTCGAGCAGGGCGACCACGTGGGGGAAGGCGTCCCGGAAGAACCCGGAGATGCGCAGGGTCACGTCGACCCGGGGCCGGCCCAGCTCGTCGTCGGGGATGCGCTCGATGCCGGTCACCCGCCCCGACTCCTCGGCCCACACCGGGCGCACGCCCAGCAGGGCCAGGGCCTCGGCCACGTCGTCGCCCGAGGTGCGCATGGCCGCCGTGCCCCACACCACCAGCCCGACCGTGGCCGGGTAGCGGCCCTCCTCGGCCAGGTGGCGCTCGAGCAGCTGGTCGGCCAGGCCCCGGCCCACGTCCCAGGCCAGCGGGGAGGGCACCGCCTTGGGGTCGACGGAGTAGAAGTTGCGCCCGGTCGGCAGCACCGAGGCCATGCCCCGGCTGGGCGCCCCGCTGGGGCCGGGGGGCACGAAGCCGCCGGCCAGGCCGTGGAGCAGGTTGGTGATCTCGTCGGTCGTGCGCCGCAGGGCGGGGACCAGGCGCTGGCACACCCAGCGCAGGGTGGGGTCGTCGGGCGGCGCGTCGGGGCGCCAGCCCGCCGACTGCAGGGCGCCCAGCCGGCGCCGGCACTCGGCCTCGACGGCGTCGACGTCGGCCCGGGCGCCGGCGGCCAGGTCGACGCCGAGGTCGCCGGCCACCGTGGCCCGCAGCGAGGGCACCCGCCCCTGGGGCAGGCGGGTCAGGGCCAGCACCATCTCGAGCTCGGCCTCGCCCTCGGGCGGCGCCCCCAGCACGTGCAGCCCGCCCCTGATCTGGGCGTCCTTCAGCTCGCACAGGTAGCCGTCCACGTGGAGGACGGCGTCGTCGAACTCGTCGCCCTCGGGCGCCTCGGACAGGCCCAGGTCGCGGTGGATCTCGGCGCTGACCAGCAGGTCCCACACCTGGGCCCGCACGGCGGGGAGCTTGGCCGGGTCGAGCGCCTGCACCGAGGCGTAGGTGTCGAGCAGCGACTCGAGGCGGGCCAGGTCGTCGTAGGTGTCGGCCCGGGTCAGCGGGGGCACCAGGTGGTCGACCACCACGGCGTGGGCCCGGCGCTTGGCCTGGGTGCCCTCGCCCGGGTCGTTGACCACGAAGGGGTAGAACAGCGGCACGTCGCCCAGGGCGGCGTCGGGGAAGCAGCCGGCGGACAGGCCCACGCCCTTGCCCGGCAGCCACTCGAGCGTCCCGTGCTTGCCGGCGTGGATCACCGCGCCGGCGCCCCACCCCTCGTCGAGCCAGCGGTAGAAGGCCAGGTAGTGGTGGGTGGGGGCCAGGTCGGGGGAGTGGTAGGTGGCGATGGGCGACTCGCCGAACCCCCGGGGCGGCTGCACGGCCACGAGCACGCCACCCAGGTCGAGACCGGGGAACACCAGCTCGTCACCCGAGCGCCACACCTGGCCCGGCGCCGGCCCCCAGGTGCCCTCGACCGCGGCCCGGGCGCCGGCGGGCAGCCCGGCGAACCACTCGGCGTAGCGCTCGACGGCCAGGCGCCCCGGCGCCTGGGCCAGCTGGTCGACGCCGAGGACCGGGTCCTCGTAGGTGAAGCCGTCGGCCAGGGCGGCCATGAGGGCGTCGCCGTCGGCGGGGATGTCGTCGACCCGGTAGCCGGCGTGGCGCAGGGCGTGCAGGAGGCGGACCACGCTGGCCGGCGTGTCCAGGCCCACGGCGTTGCCCAGGCGGCTGCGCTTGGTGGGGTAGGCGGACAGGACGATCGCCACCCGGCGCTCGGCCGCCGGCACCTGCCCGAGTGACGCCAGGCGGACGCTGGTGCCCGCCACCCGCTCGACGCGGTCGGGCACGCCCCGGTAGGCCAGCACCGGCGAGCCCAGCTCGTCGCCGTCGTCGACCACCTCCTTGAACGACACCGGCACGCTGACGATGCGCCCGTCGAACTCGGGGATGGCCACGCCCATGGCCACGTCGAGCGGGGACATGCCGGCGTCGCTGGCCGCCCAGGCGGCCGACGGGATGGTGGCCGCCGGCGCCTGCACCACGGGGACGTCGAGGGCGGCCAGGTGGGGCGCGGCCCACTCGTCTTCCTCGCTCCCCTCCGTTCCCCGGGCCAGGGACCCCGAGGCCAGCACGGTGGTGACCACGGCGCCGACCCCGGCCTCGGCCAGCAGGTCGAGAGCGGGGACCCGCCCGTGCTCGTCGGGCCGCAGCGAGTAGCAGTACACCGGCACGGCGTCGGCCCCCCGGGCCTCGATGGCGTCGCACAGGGCGTCGACGAACAGCGTGTTCCCGCTGAGCAGGTGGGCCCGGTAGAACACCACGCCCACCGCCGGCCGGCCGGGGTGTCGCTGGCGTTGCCCCCAGTGACCGAAGGCGGGCACCTCGGCCGGCGGCTCGAAGCCGAAGCCGGTCATCAGCACGGTGTCGGCCACGAACCGCAGCAGGTGCTCGACGTTGGCCAGGCCCCCGGCCACCAGGTAGTCGAAGGCGGCGGCCACGGTGGCGGCGGGCACGGTGGAGCGGCCCATGAGCTCGGCGTCGGGCACGGCCTCGCCACCGAAGGCCAGCAGCGGCACCCGCCGCTCGACGCAGGAGCGGTGGAGGTCGTCGAAGCCGGGTTCCCATGCCCGGCGCCCCCCGAGGAGGCGGACCACCACGGCGTCGACGCCGTCGAGGGCGGGGACCTCGGGAAGTGCCGACGGGTTGGCCGCCCGGACCGGCGGGAAGCCGTCGGGCAGGCCCTCCACCACCGAGCGCAGGGCGAGGATCTCGGTGTCGGCGTTGGTGAGGACGAGGATCACGACGCCCGCCTCGGGGCGGGAACCGCGCCGGCGCCGGCGCCCCCCGGCCGTGCCCCCTCGGCCACGATGGCGTCGAGGGCGTCCAGGTCGAGGTGCGCCTCCAGCAGGTCGGCGAGCCGGTCGAGCTGGGCCTGGCGCTCGGCGGCGAACGACACGCCGGCGGGCACGAACCGCTTGCCGGCCCGCCGGCCCACCTCGGTGAGGAAGGCGGCCCGGAAGCCGTCCTGCTCGAACAGCCCGTGGAGGGTGGTGCCGAGGAAGCGGGCGTCCACCAGGTCGACGGCGCCCTCCTCGTGCTCGCCGTACACGTCGTCGAGGTGGACCCACGCCGCCGCCGCCTCACCCCGGGCCACCCGCCCGTGGTGGATCTGGTAGCCGGCGGCCCGCTGGCCCATGGCCTCGCCCCGGCGCTGGCGGGTGACCTTGTCGGGGGCGAAGGTGGTGGTCACGTCGAGCCAGCCCAGCCCCTCGACCTCGCCCCGGCCCGACTCCACCGTGTCGGTGATGCGCCGGCCCATCATCTGCTCGCCCCCGCAGATGCCGAGCACCAGGGCGCCCGAGGCGTCGACGGCCCGGTCGAGGCCCCGGCCCCGCAGCCAGTCGAGGTCGTCGACCGTGGCCTTGGTCCCGGGCAGCACCACCAGGTCGGGCCGGCCCAGGGCGCCGGCCGAGTCGACCAGGCGCACCTCGACGCCGGGCTCGACGGCGAGGGCGTCGAGGTCGGTGAAGTTGGCGATGCGGGGGAAGCGCACGGCGGCCACGTCGAGGGTGTCGGCCACCGCCGGCGCCGCGGCCATGGGCCGGCGCCCGGCCAGCGCCAGCGAGTCCTCGGCGTCGAGGGCCACGTCGTGCACCCACGGCAGCACCCCGAGGGTGGGCACCCCGCACCGGCGCTCGAGCTCGGCGGCGCCGTCGCCCAGCAGGGCGGGGTCGCCCCGGAACTTGTTGATCACGAAGCCCCGGACCAGGGCCCGGTAGGGCTCGGGCAGCAGGGCCACGGTGCCGTAGAGGGCGGCGAACACGCCGCCGCGGTCGATGTCGCCCACCACCACCGCCGGCAGCCCCGCCCGCCGGGCCAGGGGCAGGTTGACGATGTCGTGCGCCAGGAGGTTGATCTCCGCCGGGCTCCCCGCCCCCTCCACGATCACCACGTCGTAGCGGGACCGCAGGTCGTCGAGGGCGCCGAGCACCACGTCCCACAGCTGGGGCTTGAGCTCGTGGTAGGCGGCGGCGTCGAGGTGGCCCTCGGGCCGTCCCATCACCACCACCTGGCTGGTGCGCTCGCCGGTGGGCTTGAGCAGGATGGGGTTCATGGCCACCTCGGGCTCGGCGCCGGCGGCCACCGCCTGGACGCCCTGGGCCCGTCCGATCTCGTGGCCGCTCGCCGTCACCCACGAGTTGAGGGCCATGTTCTGGGCCTTGAACGGCGCCACCCGCACCCCCCGGCGGGCCAGCAGCCGGCACAGGCCGCTGACCACGTGGCTCTTGCCCACGTTGCTGGCGGTGCCGCACACCATGAGCCCGCCCCTCACCGCCGCCCCCCGGGCCGTCTCCGGGCGGGTTCCGTCGCCGAGCGACGCTGGGGGACGACGACGGCAGGCACAGGGTGACGACGGTAGTGCCGGAGCCCCGACGGGCCCGCCGCTACCGTTGGCCCATGGCCCGCGCCCGCTCCCTCGTGCTGATCAACACCGGGCACGGCAAGGGCAAGTCGTCGTCGGCGTTCGGGGTCATGGGCCGGGGGTGGGCCCGGGGCTGGCGGGTCGGGGTGGTGCAGTTCATCAAGGGCGGCCAGTGGAAGACCGGCGAGCGCAAGCTGGCCGACCACCTGGGC
>JAHWJR010000142.1 GCA_019348335.1 Actinomycetota bacterium | reverse complement strand
CGGTCGAAGCCGTAGCTGACGTAGGCGTGGAGGGCGGCCGGGTCGAGGCCGGCCAGCGGAGGACGCCCGGCGTAGTGCTCGTAGGCCTCCTCGCAGGAAGCGAAGGTGTCCCGCCGGCGGCGGGCGGCCGCCGCCAGCCAGTTGTCGGGGTCACGCCCCAGCGGGGGCTCGGCCGGCACCACCACCGGCTCGAAGCAGTAGAGCCCGGCGAACGTCCCGGGGCGGTCCTCCTCGGCCAGCAGCAGGGCGGTGCCTCCGCTGGAGTGACCCACGCCGTAGGGGCGCTCGAGCTCGAGGGCATCCACCACGGCAAGGACGTCGAGCGCCAGCTCCTGCCAGCAGAACGCCGGCGTCACCGGCCGTCCCGACTCGCCGTGGCCGCGGGCGTCGAAGGCGATGCAGCGGAACCGGTCGGTCAGGTGGTCGGCCACCGGGGCCCAGACCCGCCCGTGAAAGCCGGCGGCGTGGGCGAAGAGCAGCACGGGGCCCCGCCCGCCGAGGTCGTGCACCACCACCTCGACACCGTCTGCCGCCACCGCACGCACCGCCGGCGACGCTACCCAGGGGTCGTGGCCGTGTGCCGGGGCGCATCATGCTTCAGCGGGGACCTACATTCCTGACGTGCGCGTCCTGTTCACCTGCATCCAGGGCTACGGCCATCTCCACCCGATGCTGCCGCTGGCCTGCGCACTCGAGGAGGCCGGCCACCAGGTGGCCTTCAGCAGCAGCGAACGCTTCTGCTCCCGCATCCGCCAGGCCGGCTTCGCCGCCTTGCCTGCCGGGCCCGACCTGGCCGAGGTCCACGAGCAGGCCCTGCGCCGCACCGAGACGACCACCTTCGGCACCGACGACCCCTGGCGCTTCGGCGCCCTGCTCTTTGCCGGCGTGGCCGGTCCGGCCAAGGCAGGGGACCTGGCCGAGCTGGTGACCGACTGGGAGGCCGACCTGGTCGTCCACGACACCACCGACTTCGCCGGCCCGCTCGCCGCCGCCCGGGCCGGCGTGCCCTACGCCGCCCACAGCTTCGGCGCCCTGCTCCCCTCGGAGTTCTGGATGCTCGGAAGCGAGCTGATGGCGCCGGCGTGGAAGCAGTGGGGCCTGGCGCCCGGCCCCCTCGCCGGCATGTTCCGTCACCTCTACCTCGACATCTGCCCACCGAGCTTCCAGGCCCCCCATGCCCGCCACCTCGACATGGCCCACCCCCTGCGCCCGGTGCCCTTCGACACCACCGTCGAGGCGGGCCTTCCCCCTTGGGTCACCACCCTCGAGGGAAGGCCGACCGTCTACGTCACCCTGGGCACCATCGACAACCACGCCCCGGGGGTGTTCGAGACGGTGCTGGAGGGGCTGCGGGACGAACCGGTCAACGTGGTCGTCACCGTGGGCCACACCCGCGACCCCGCCGACCTCGGTCCCCAGCCCGACCACGTGCACGTCGAGCGCTACGTGCCCCAGTCGCTGCTGTTCCCCCACTGCGACGCCGTCGTGGCCCACGGCGGCTCGGGCACGACGCTCTCCGCGCTGGCCGCCGGGCTGCCGCTGCTGCTCCTCCCCCAGGGCGCCAACCAGTTCTGGAACGCCGAGCGAGCCGTCGAGCTGGGCGTCGGCTCCAGGCTCCTCCCAGACGAGCTCGATCCCGCCGCCGTCCGCCGGGAGGTGCGCACCCTGCTCGACGAGCCGAGCTACCGCTCGCGCGCCCAGGCGCTCAGGCACGAGATCGAGCAGATGCCCGGGCCCGACGTCGCCGTCGAGCTGCTCGAGCGGTTGGGGCGCGAACGCAAGAACCGGGCCCCGACCCGCGACCCCACTCGCCGCGCCGTGGCGGTGACCGAAGCGGCCCCGAGCCCGGCCGCCGATGCCGCCAGCAACGGTCACGGCCGCCACGCCGGCGAGGAGATCATCCACGCCCGGGGCCTGACCAAGGTGTACCGCTCGCCCTCGACCGACGGCGGCGAGTTCACCGCCGTCGACCACCTCGACCTGTCGGTGCACCGGGGCGAGATCTTCGGCCTGCTCGGCCCCAACGGCGCCGGCAAGACCACGACCGTCGGCATGCTGACCACCCGGGTGATCCCCACCGCCGGCGAGGCGTGGGTCGGAGGCGTCGACGTGGTGGCCGACCCGGCCCGGGCCAAGCAGGCCATCGGGGTGGTGCCCCAGACCAACACCCTCGACCGCGCCCTCACGGTCTGGGAGAACCTGTACTTCCACGGGCTGTACTTCGGGTTGCGGGGCCGGGCCGCCGCCGCCGTGGCCGATGACCTGCTCGAACGGTTCCGCCTCGCCGGACGCCGGGATGCCGAGGTGCACACGCTCTCGGGAGGCATGGCCCAGCGGCTGATGCTGGCCCGCGCCATCGTGCACCAGCCCGACGTCCTGTTCCTCGACGAGCCCACCGCCGGCCTCGATCCCCAGAGCCGGCTGATGCTGTGGGAGCTCGTCGACCAGCTGCACGGCGACGGCCAGACCATCCTGTTGACCACGCACTACCTGGAGGAGGCGGACAGGTTCTGCGACCGGGTGGCCATCATGGACCAGGGCAGGATCCTCGCCCTCGACACCCCCACCGCCCTCAAGGGCTCGACCGCCCTGGCCGAGGTCACGCTCGAGAGCGTCTTCATCGAGCTCACCGGTCGGGAGCTGCGCGAGTGACCACCACCAGCGTCCCGGCCGGCGTCGACGCCACCGGCGCTCCCGCCTCCGCCCGGCCCCGCTCCACCGGGTGGACCACCTTCCGTGCCCTGTTGCTGCGGGACCTCACCGTGCTGGACAAGGGGCTGGGCGAGTTCCTGGCCAACACCATCATGCAGCCGCTCATGCTGGCCTTCGTGTTCACCTACGTGTTCCCCAACATCGGCCAGGCGGTGGGCGGTACCGAGGGCGCGGCCAAGTTCTCCACCCTGCTGGTCGGTGGCATGGTGGCCCAGTCGGTGATCTTCCAGGGGCTGTTCCGGGTGGCGTTGCCCATGGGCCGGGAGCTCGACATCACCAACGAGCTGGAGGACCGGGTCATGGCGCCCACCACGGTGACCACCATCGCCCTGGAGAAGGTCGTGGCCGGCGCCCTCCAGGGGCTGTTCGCCGGGCTGGTGGTGTTCCCCGTGGCCGCCTTCGTGCCCGCCACCCCGGTCTTCCTCTCGGTCAACTGGCCGGTGCTGCTGACCATCACCCCCCTGGCCTGCACCACCTCCGCGGCGCTCGGCCTGGTCGTGGGCAGTCGCTTCGAGCCGCGCTCGGTGCCCATGCTGGCCAGCTTCTTGGCGCTGCCCCTCGCCTTCTTCGGCGCCATCTTCTACCCGTGGGATGCCCTGACCCCCATCCCCTGGCTGAAGGCCCTGGTGCTGGTCAACCCCCTCGTGTACATGAGCGAGGGCTTCCGGGCGGCGCTGACCGTGGGCGTGCCCCACATGCCGCTCCTGCCCATCTACGGCGTGCTCATCGGCTCCACCGTGCTCCTGACCGTCGCCGGCACCCGCAGCTTCCGGGCCCGGGTGCTCAGCTGACGGCCGTGCCCGCCGGCCCGAAGGTCCTCCCCGACCTGCTGCGCCAGCGGGCGTCGGAGGCCCCCGACGCCGTCGCCCTGCGGGTGCACCGGGGCGCCGCCCTCACCTACGGCGAGTGGGACCGGCGCGCCGACGCCCTGGGCCGAGGGCTGGTGGCCCGCGGCGTCCGCCGGGGCGACCGGGTGGCGCTGTGCTTCGACACCGCCCGCTGGACCGACTACGCCGCCGGCTACGCCGCCGTGCACCGGGCCGGCGCCGCCGCCGTCCCCGTCGGCCCCCGCTTCGCCGGCCCGGAGCTCGACCAGGTGTTGCGCCACTGCGGGGCCGCCGGCGCGGTGGCGCCCGCCGACCTGTTGGGGGCGGTGGCCGGAGCCCCGTGGGCGGTGCCGGTCGAGGAGCTGGCCGGCAACGGCGGCAGCGACGACGGCAGGCCGTTCCAGGTACCGGCCGAGCCCGGCGACCTGGCCGAGATCATCTACACCTCGGGCACCACCGGCACGCCCAAGGGCGTGGCCTGCTCGCACGCCAACCTGTTGTTCCACGAGCTTCCCGGCTCGGTGACCGCCGGCGGCGGCCCGAGCGGTGACGCCGGCGCGCCAGCCCGGGTGGCGTTCCTGCACGCCTTCCCCGTCGGCACCAACGCCGGCCAGGAGGTGCTCCGTCTCCCGCTGCGCCGGTCCGGCGTCACCGCGGTGGCCCTGGCGGCGTTCGACCCCGAGGAGCTGTGCGCGGCGGTGGCCGAGCACGGCGTCACCCGCCTCCAACTGGTCCCGGCCATGGCTCAGGTCCTCGTGGCCTCCGGTGCCTGGCGCACCTCCGACCTGTCGTCGGTCGAGCGGGTGACCCTGTCCTCGGCGCCGCTCCCGCCGGCGCTCCTGCCCGCCCTGGCCGCGGCCTTCCCCAACGCCACCCTGTGCAACGCCTACGCCCTGACCGAGTCGGGCACCGCCCGGACGCTCCTGGTCGGCGCCGAGCGCCACCCCGGCTCGGTGGGCCGGCCGGTGGGAGGCACCGAGGTGCGGGTGGTCGACGACTCGGGCGGCGACGTGCCCGCCGGCGGCACCGGCGAGATCTGGCTCCGGCGGCCGGGGGCCCCCCGCCGGGGGTACTACCGCGACCCGGAGGCCACCGCCGCCGCCTTCGCCGGCGACTGGCTGCGCACCGGCGACCTCGGGCATCTCGACGACGAGGGCAACCTCTACGTCGACGACCGCAAGAAGGACCTGGTGGTCACCGGAGGGACGAACGTCTCCACGCTGGAGGTCGAGGACGCCCTCCTGCACCACCCCGCCGTCGCCGAGGCGGCGGTCGTCGGCGTTCCCCATCCCGTCCTCGGCCAGGACGTGGCCGCCGCCGTGGTCCTGCGCAGCGCCGCCACCCCCCGAGAGCTCCAGGGCTTCGTCCGCCGGCGCCTGGCCGAGCACAAGGTGCCCCATCGCATCGCCGTGGTCGACGAGCTGCCCCGCAACGCCTCGGGCAAGGTGCGCAAGGACCTGCTGGCCGACGAGCTGGCCGGGCAGAGCGACGGCGAGCGAGGCCCCGAGGCCCGGACCTCCGTGGGCCCACGCGACCCGATGGAGGAGATGGTGCTCTCGGTGTGGCAGGAGGTGCTGGGCCGGGACGACATCGGCGTGAACGACGACTTCTTCGACGTCGGTGGCCACTCGCTGGCGGCCACCCAGGTCTCCGCTCGCCTGAGCGA
>JAHWJR010000018.1:4779-17899 GCA_019348335.1 Actinomycetota bacterium | reverse complement strand
TCGACCGCGCAGCCACACGCCCCTTGGTTGAGATCGGCCCCGCACTCGGGGCACAGCCCGGCGCAGTCGTGCCGGCACAGCGGCGCCAGGGGCAGCTCGAGCAGCACGGCCTCGCGCGCCACCGGCTCGACGTCGATGTGGTCGCCCTGGAGGGGCTGGGTCTCGCCCTCGGTCGGGTCGGGCTCGTAGATCTCCAGGATCGGCGCCGTCAGCGTGGCCTCGACGGGACGGAGGCACCGGCGGCACTCCCCCACCCAGGGGGCTGCCGTGGTGCCCTTGACCACCACGCCGGTGTTGACCGACTGGAGGTGGAGCTCGAGGTGGACGGGCGCTCCCTCGGGCACCTTGCTCCCCAGCACCCGGAGACCGTCGAGGACGGCGTCGAGCGATTCGTTCCGGCGCTCGCCGGGGCGGGCCAGGAGGTCGCCCACCCCCAGCAACAGGCCGCCTCCCGGTGCCATCAGCCGGAGTCCTGGTCGTAGAAGCCCTCGACCTCCTCGCCGTCTCCTTCGAGGAACGCCTCCTCGTCCTCGTCCACGTCCTCCTCGGGCAGGGCGACCTGGAGCCGGGCCCGGCCCGCCTGGACGGTCTTCACCGTGCGGTCGAGGACGATCTCGAACTGGGCCAGCTTCTGGTCGCAGAAGTCCTCGGCCTGGTGGCGCAGGCGCCGGGCCTGGACCTCCGCCTCCTCCACCGTGCGCCGGGCCGCGGCCTGGGCCTCGCGCACGACCTCGGTGCGCTGCACCATCCGCTCGGCGCGCACCCGGGCGGCCTCGAGGATGTCGTCGCCCTCTCGCTGCACCTTGGTGAGGAACTCCTGGCGCTCGCGCAGCAGCCACCGCGCCGCCCGCAGCTCCTCCGGCAGGCGGTTGACCGCCTCCTCCACCAGCTCCAGCACCTCGTCGCGGTTGATCATCACCGACGTGGACAGCGGCATCTGGCGGGCGTTGCCGACCAGGTCGGCCACCCGCCGCAGCAGGGTCTCGACCTCGGCTGCCGCTCCGCTGGACGGGGCGTACTCCTGCTCGGCGGTGCCCATCGGCTCGCCTCCTCTCATGTTCGGTACTTCTCGTGGAGCCGCTTGGCCACCGCCTCGGGCACCATGGTGCCCACGTCGCCACCCAGCCGGACGATCTCGCGGATGTACTTGGAGGCGATGTAGGAGTTGGCCGAGGCCGACGGCACGAACAGGGTGTGCACCCCCGAGATGGCGAGGTTCATCTGGGCCTGGGCCATCTCGCTCTCGAAGTCCGAAGGCGCCCGCAGGCCCCGGATGATCATGTGGGCACCCACGGCGGTCGCCAGCTCCACGACGAGGGTGGAGAAGCTGGTCACCTCGACGTTGTCGATGCCGGCCACCGACTCGGCGATCACGTCGATCCGCTCGGGAAGGGCGAGCAGGGGCTCGCCCTTCTGAGGGCTGTGCCACGCCGCCACCACCACCTCGTCGAACAGGTCGGCGACCGTCTCGACGAGCTCCAGGTGTCCGTTGTGGAACGGGTCGAACGACCCCGGGTACAGCACTTTGGCCAAGAGGTTGCCTCCGCTCACCGAAGCCGGACGAGGGTCACCACGGTAGCCCCGTAGCGCTTGACCCGGACCGGTTCCCAGCGCTCCCCGGGATCAATCTCCCGGTCGGACTCCAGCACGGCCAGACCGGCGTCGACGAGGTCGAGAAGGCCCGACCACGAGGAGCCGTCGAAGTCGTACGGCGGATCGAGCAGGGCCACGTCGAATCGCCCGGGACCGGAGGCGACGAACCGGGAAGCCTCGGAGCACACGACGGTGGCGGCGGGAGCCAGGCCGGTCGTGGCCAGGTTGGCCCGCACGGCGGCCAGGGCCGCCGGGTCGTGGTCGACGAAGGTGGCGGCGGCCGCGCCCCGGGAGAGCGCCTCGATGCCGAGCGCACCAGAACCGGCGAACAGGTCGAGCACCGAGGCGTCCTCCAGCGCGTCCAGGCTGCTCAAGGCGTTGAACGTCGCCTCCCGCACCCGGTCGCTGGTCGGGCGCACCGTACGACCCCGGGGGCTGACCAGGCGCCGGCCCCGGGCCCTGCCCGCCACCACCCGCACGGTTGCGACCCTACGCGCCGTCGAGGCGGGCCACTCCGGTCAGCTCTTGAACAGGTACTCCGTGGGGTCGTCGCCGGCGTCGTCGCCGTCGGGACCGAGGAGCAGGTCCAGCTCCTCGGCCAGCGAGGGGTGGGCGTCGAGGCTCCCCGTGGTCGAGACCAGGTCGAAGGCGATGTCGCGCGCCCGCCCGACCCACTCCTTGTCCCGCCGCAACGATGCCAGGCGAAGGTCGCTCCGGCCCTTCTGGTGGGCGCCCATGATCGTCCCCTCGCCGCGGAGCTCGAGGTCGACCTCGGCCAGCTCGAAGCCGTCGGTCGTGCGCTCCAGGGCCGACAGCCGGGCCTCGGACTCGGCGGTGGTGCCCTCGCCGAGCAGGAAGCACCACGACGCGGCCGCGCCCCGGCCCACCCGGCCCCGCAGCTGGTGCAGCTGGGCCAACCCGAAGCGGTCGGCGTCGATCACGACCATGACCGTGGCGTTGGGGACGTCGACACCCACCTCGATGACGGTGGTGGCGACCAGCACGTCGAGGGTGCCGGCCCGGAAGGCCTCCATGACCACTTCCTTGTCACGAGCGCCGATGCGCCCGTGCAGCAGGCCCAGGCGCAGCCCGGCGAGCTCCCCCTCGCGCAGGCGGTCGTAGGTCTCCTGGGCCGAGCGCACCTCGAGCTTGTCGGACTCCTCGATCAACGGGCACACCACGTAGGCCTGGTGACCGGCGCCGACCTCCTCCCGCACCCGTGCCCACGCCTGGCCCTCCTCCAGCTCGCCCCGGGCCCAACGGGTGGCGATCGGCGTGCGCCCCGGGGGCAGCTCGTCGAGCACGCTCACGTCCAGGTCGCCGTAGACGGTCATGGCCGCGGTGCGGGGGATGGGCGTGGCCGTCATCACCAGGACGTCGGGGACCGCACGGCCCTTTCCTCGCAGCGCCGCCCGCTGCTCGACCCCGAAGCGGTGCTGCTCGTCGATCACCGCCACCCCGAGCGAGCGGAACGACACGTGCTCCTGGATGAGGGCGTGGGTGCCGACGACCAGGTCGATGTCGCCCGCCTCCAGGGCGGCGGCCACCCGGGCGCGCTCGGCCGGAGGGGTACGGGAGGTCAACAGCTCCACCCGGACGGGGCGCTCGCCGAAGAGGTTGTCGCCCTCGGCGGGCAGGGTCAGTCCGTCGAGCATGCTGCGCAGGCCCAGGTGGTGCTGCTCGGCCAGCACCTCGGTCGGTGCCATGAACGCGCCCTGGTGACCGCCCTGGACGGCGACGAGGAGGGCGCTGAGGGCGGTGACGGTCTTGCCCGAACCGACGTCGCCCTGCAGCAGGCGGTGCATCGGCACCGGGGAGGCCAGGTCGGCGGCGATCTCGTCGATGGCCCGCCGCTGGGCGCCGGTCAGGGGGAACGGCAGGCGCTGGTGGAACCGGCCCACGAGGTCGCCCCCGGCGTCGTGGGCGACCCCGACGGCGGCGGTCTCCAGCTGGCGCTTGCGCCGGACGAGCACGAGCTGGATCCGGAGCAGCTCGTCGAACACCAGCCGGCGCCGGGCGGTGCGATGGTCGTCCGCCGAGTGCGGGAGGTGGATGCCCCGAAGGGCGGCGGTGCGGTCGGTGAGGCCGAAGCGGGCCAGCACGTCGGGGGGAACCGGGTCGAGGAACTCCCCCGCCCGGGCCAGCGCCTCCTCGACCCAGTCGCCGAGCTCCCAGGTGCTCAGTCCCGCCTTCTCCGACTGCGGGTAGATGGGCACGATGCGACCGGTGCGGTCACCCACCAGGTCGACGACCGGGTTGGTCATCTGCCGCCGGCCCCGGAACTCCTCCAACTTGCCGAAGAACACCGCCGAGGCGCCCACCTTGAGCTGGTTGGCCCGCCACGCCTGGTTGAAGAAGGTGCACCGCAGGTACCCGGACCCGTCGGTGACGTCGATCTCCACCAGGCTGCGGCCGTTGCGGGTCCGCCGGGCGTGTGCCCGGCGCACCCGCCCCAGGACCATGGCCTCCTCTCCGAGGGCCAGGTCGGCGATGCGGGCCTGGTTGGTGCGGTCGACGTACCGGCGGGGGTAGTGCATGAGCAGGTCGAGGACGGTGGTGATCCCCACCGCGGCGAGGCCCTGGGCCTTCTTGGCCCCCACGCCGGCCAGCTCGGTCACCGCGATGGCGGCCAGCTGCCCGAGCCGCCGCCCCGTTGGTCTGCCGATGTCGTGCCGCTGCGCTGCCGGCGCCGGCGAGGGTGGCGAGGGTTCGCTCACTCGATCCCGAGGAGGTACGGGTACAGCGGCTGGCCGCCCTGGTGGACCTCGACCTCGACGTCGGGCCGCTGCGCGCCCAGCCACTCGGTGACACCGGCGGTGTCGTCGGCGCCGGCGCCCTCACCCACGATCAAGGTGACGATCTCGTGATCGGGGCCCACCAGGGCATCGAGCAGGGCCACGGTCGCCCCCACCAGGGTGTCGTCGACCACCTTGACACCGCCGCCGGCGATGCCCAGCCAGTCGCCCTCGCGGATGGGCCCGGCATCACACACCGAGTCGCGCACGGCCCGGGTCACCTCGCCGGCCACCACGCCCTCGGCGGCGGCGGCCATGGCCCGGGCGTTGTCGTCCACGCCGGCTGCCGGGTCGTACGCGAGCAGGGCGGCCATGCCCTGCACCGCGGCCCGGGTGGGCACCACCCGCACGTCCTTGGCGCTCACCCCGTCGACCTGCTCGGCCACGGCGACGATGTTGCCGTTGTTGGGCAGGATGATCACCGACCCGGACCCCAGCTGCTCCACCGCGTCGGCCAGCGACGCCGTGGACGGGTTCATCGACTGGCCACCGGCCACCACCGCGCCGACTCCGAGGGACTCGAAGAGCTGGCGCAGACCGTCACCGTTGGCCACAGCGACGACGGCCGTGGTGGGCGGGGGCGGAGCGTCTTGCGCCCGGGGCGGGGCCGACCCCTCGCGCACCCACCGCTCCTCCTCCACCTGCTCGCTGAGGTCGGTCACCCGGATCTGCCGCGGCCGGCCGCAGTCGATGGCCGCCTCGATGGCCGCGCCCACGTCGTCGGTGTGCACGTGGCAGTTCCACAGGCCGTCACCGCCCACGATGGCGACGGAGTCGCCGATGCCCGCCCACGCCTCACGCAGCGCGGGGATGGTGTCGTCGGGCGCTTCGAGGAGGTGCATGACCTCGTAGCGCAGGTCGGACCCGGCCTCGGCGCCGGGCTCGGGCCGGCGCTCCACCGGGGCCACCGCCCCGGCGTCGACGTCGGGTGCAGGCAGCGGGCGTCCGGCGACCACGCACAGTGCGGCGTCGAGCAGGAGCAGGAAGCCGGCGCCCCCGGCGTCGACGACGCCCGCCTGGCGGAGGACGTCGAGCAGCTCCGGGGTGCGCTCCAGGGCGGCGCCGCCCCGGGTCAGGGCGACCTCGAGCACCTCGACCAGCGGGGGCTCGTCAGCCTCGAGCGACCCGGCCGCCTCGGCGGCCTCTCGCACGACGGTCAGGATGGTGCCCTCCACGGGCCGGCCGACGGCCTTGTAGGCGCCCTCGGCGGCGGTGGCCAGGCCCCACGCGAAGGTCGGCCCGTCGACGCCGTCGGCGCCGGCGCCCGAGAACACCGTCGTCAGGCCCCGCAGGATCTGGGACAGGATCACCCCCGAGTTGCCCCGGGCCCCCATCAGGGCGCCGTGGGCCACCGCCTTGCACACCGAGGCCATGTCGGTCTCGGCCCCTTCGAGCTCGGCCAGCACCGACTCCACGGTGAGCGCCATGTTGGTGCCGGTGTCACCGTCGGGCACGGGGTAGACGTTGAGCCGGTTGATCGCCTCCTGGTGCGACCGGAGGGCGTCCCGGTACGCCTGCACCACGGCGCGGAGGTCGTCCGCCCCCAAGCGTTCCAGGGGTGCCATGCCCGGCGATGCTACTCCGGGCGGGCCCCGCGGAACGACGCTGGTAGCATCGCCGCCATGGCATCGGTGTGTGACGTGTGCGGCAAGCGGCCTTCCTTCGGCATGAGTGTCAGCCACTCGCACCGGCGCACCAAGCGGCGCTGGAACCCCAACGTCCAGCGGGTGCGAGCCGTGGTCGACGGGGCCCCCAAGCGCCTCTCGGTGTGCACCTCGTGCATCAAGGCCGGGCGCGTGGTCAAGCGGCCCCGACCGGCCCGCACCTGATCGACCCACCAGGGAGGCCGGCGTGCAAGGAGTGATCAAGTCCTACGACCCGGGCAGCGGCCAGGGCACGTTGGTCGCCGACACCGACCTGTCCGAGTACGACCTGGCTGGGAACGCGCTCGTGGGTTCGTTGTTCCGCATGCTCCGCCAGGGGCAACGAGTGGTCTTCGACCTCGACGGCGCCGGCCGGGCGACGCATCTGCGCCTGGGCTCGGAGGTCGACATGGGCACACCCGGGTTCGACGCCGAGGGCACCGCCATCCCCGACACCGGCTGAGGTTGCACCGTCGCCCCGGCGGGGGGGCTCACTCATCCTTGGAGGAGGAGTCGCCGTGACCACCGCCACCCCCCACACCGACGGCACCACCCACGCCCGACTGCTCGACTGGGTCGAACGCACCGCCCGGCTGTGCCGGCCCGACGCCGTCGAGTGGTGCGACGGCTCCGACGAGGAGTACCAGCGGCTCATCCGGCGGCTGGTCGAGTCGGGGACCCTCGTCGAGCTGGACGACACCTTGCGGCCCAACAGCTTCCTGGCCCGCTCCGACCCCGCCGACGTCGCCCGCGTCGAGGACCGGACGTTCATCTGCTCGACGCACGAGCAGGACGCCGGCCCGACCAACAACTGGGCCGACCCGGTGGAGATGCGGTCGACGCTCACCACGCTGTTCGAGGGTTCCATGCGGGGGCGCACCATGTACGTGGTGCCCTTCTCCATGGGCCCACTGGGCTCCCCCCTGGCCCACATCGGCGTGGAGATCACCGACTCGGCCTACGTGGCCGCCAACATGCGGATCATGACCCGCATGGGCACCGCCGTGCTCGACCAGCTCGGCGACTCCGGCGCCTTCGTGCCCTGCCTGCACAGCGTCGGTGCGCCGCTCGAGCCCGGACAGGCCGACGTGGCCTGGCCGTGCGACCCCGACAACCGCTACATCGTGCACTTCCCGGAAGGCCGTGAGATCTGGTCCTACGGCTCCGGCTACGGGGGCAACGCCCTGCTCGCCAAGAAGTGCTTCGCCCTGCGCATCGCCTCGACCATGGGGCGGGACGAGGGGTGGCTGGCCGAGCACATGTTGATCATCGGCGTCACCCCGCCCGGTGGGGAGAAGCGCTACGTCGCCGCCGCCTTCCCCTCCGCCTGCGGCAAGACCAACATGGCCATGATGGTCCCCTCCCTGCCGGGGTGGGCGGTCGAGACGGTGGGTGACGACATCTGCTGGATGCGCTTCGGCGACGACGGCCGGCTCTGGGCCATCAACCCCGAGGCCGGCTACTTCGGCGTGGCCCCCGGCACCTCGGAGCGGACCAACCCCAACGCCGTGGCCACGCTCGCCGCCAACTGCCTGTTCACCAACTGTGCCCAGACCCCGGACCACGACGTGTGGTGGGAGGGCCTGAGCGACGATCCGCCGGCGGCGCTCACCGACTGGAGAGGCGACCCGTGGACGCCGGCGTCGCCCACCCCCGCCGCCCATCCCAACGCCCGCTTCACCGCCCCGGCGGACCAGTGCCCCTCCATCGCCCCCGAGTGGCAGGACCCCCGGGGGGTGCCCATCTCCGCCATCCTCTTCGGCGGCCGGCGGGCCACGACCGTGCCCCTCGTCACCGAGGCCCGTTCCTGGGAGCACGGGGTCTTCCTGGGGTCACTGATGAGCTCGGAGAGCACGGCGGCGGCCGAGGGGAAGCTGGGACGGGTCCGCTTCGACCCCTTCGCCATGCGGCCCTTCGCCGGGTACCACGTCGGCGACTACTTCGCCCACTGGCTCGACGTCGGCGTCCGGGGCGAGGACACCACGCTGCCCCGGCTGTTCTGGGTCAACTGGTTCCGGCGGGGCGACGACGGTCGGTATCTCTGGCCCGGCTTCGGCGACAACGCCCGCGTCCTGGCCTGGGTGCTGGAGAGGCTCGCCGGTGAGGGGGAGGCGGTGGAGACGCCGATCGGGAACGTGCCCGCTCCCGGAGCCCTCGACGTCTCCGGTCTCGACGTGAGCGACGACGACATGGCGGCGTTGCTGAAGGTCGACGCCGACGAGTGGCGTCACGAGCTGGGTCTCATCGAGCGCCACTTCGCCGAGGTCGGCGACCGGCTGCCGCCGGCGCTGCGTGACGAGCTCGCCGACCTGGAGCGGCGCCTCGCCGACTGACGCGGCGCTCGCCGTTCGCCTCGGCCGTCAAGGGAGTCGGGAGAACCACACCAACGAGGCCAGCGCCGCCAGCACGGCCAGGACGAAGGCCAGGCCCACGAACCAGCCCCCGATCTCCCGCTGCTCGACCTCGAAGCCGATGGAGCTCCCGATGTCCTGATAGACCGCCTCCAGCTGCTCGCCCGTGGCCGCCTCGAAGGCGGAGCCCCCGGTGGCCTCCGCCAACGCCCGCAGCTCGGCGTGGTTGACCCCCACCGGCACCACCTGGCCCCGGTAGGTGATGGTCCCCTCCCGCGTGCCGAAGGCGATCGTCGTGACCGGCACCTCCTGCTGGCGGGCGCGCTCGGCCGCCACCTCGTTGGGGATGCCGACCTGGGTCTCCCCGTCGGACAGGAGCAGGATGTGGGCGGGGACGGGCTCGCCGTCGCCGCCACCGGGCACGGTGCGCACCGCGTCGAGCGACGCCACCACCGCGTCACCGATGGCGGTCGACTCGGCCATCTCCAGTGCCTCGATGGCCCGGGTCACCTGGGAGCGGTCGGTGGTGGGCGGTACCAGCACCCGGGCGGTGCCGGCGAAGGCGACCAGCCCGAGGTTGATGGGCTGGGGAAGGCGCTCGGCGAACGACACCGCCGCCTCCTTGGCGGCGGCGAACCTCGACGGGTCCACGTCGGTCGCCTGCATCGAGACGGAGACGTCGATGGCCATGACCACCGTCGCCCGCTCCTTGGGCACCAGCTCGTCGCGGACCGGGCGGGCCAGCGACACCACCATGCCCGCCAGGGCGGCGAGCAGCAGGGCGGCGGGCACGTGCCGGCGCCACCCGGGCCGCTCGGGGGCCACCGACTCGAGCAGGGCCAGGTTGGTGAAGCGCACCGCGTACCGGCGCCGGCCTCGCACCTGGAGGACCACGTAGGCCGCCCCCAGGGCGGCCACCACCGCCAGGAGCAGCAGCCGGTGGCCGGCGAGGAAGCTCACCTGGCGACGGGAACGGGAGCGGCGGGTGGTGCCGGGGGGCGGGCCCGCAGCCGACGCCGGCGGTCGACGTGGGCGACGAGGTCGAACAGCCAGTCTCGGTCGGTGCGCAGCACGAGGTGGTCGGCCCCGGCGGCGAGGAGCGTGGCCCGGGTGGCCTGACGCTGGCCGGCGGCGGCTTCGGCGTAGCGCTCCCGCAGGCGCCGGTCACTGGTCTGCACCTCCAGCCGTCGGCCGGTCTCGGGGTCGACCAGCGTGAGCAGGCCGACGTCGGGCAGCTCCAGCTCGCGAGGATCGACCACCTCCACGGCGAGGACCTCGTGGCGGGCGGCGAGGGCCCGCAGGGGCCGGTCCCATCCCGGCGTCCCGAGGAAGTCGCTGACCACGACCACCATGCCCCGCCGGCGGGCGAGCCGGGCGGCCGTCACCAGGGCGGCGCCCAGGTCGGTCGGTCCTCCTCCGTCGCCCCGGGGGGCCACGGCCACCCGGTGCAGCAGGGACAGCAGGTGGTCGCGGCCCGGCCGGGCGGGGATCGACGAGGTGGCGCCGGCCTGGACCAGCAAGGCGCCGATACGGTTGCCCACCCTCGCCGTGAGGTGCCCCACCGCCGCCACCGCCGCCACCGCCACGTCCCGCTTCTCCCGGGCGGCGGTACCGAAGTCGAGGCTGGCGGACAGGTCGGCCACCACCCACACCTCCAGCTCCCGGTCGGCCACCGGCATGCGCACGTGGGGCTGGCCGGTACGAGCGGTGACGTTCCAGTCCATCAGACGAACGTCGTCGCCCGGCTGGTAGGCCCGGGCCTCGCCCGGCTCGGTCCCCGGCCCCGGGAGCAGCCCCTGGTAGTCGCCCTGAAGGAGCCCGTCGAGGCGCCGGGTCACGGCCAGCTCCAGCCGGCGCAGCAGCTGATCGGTCGCCGGCCGCCCCGTCTCGGTCACGAGGAGTTGCCGGCGTCGGACCGCCGGGACTCGATGGCGGGGGCGGTCACCACCGACAGGAGCCGGGCCAGCACGGCGTCGGCGTCCACCCCCTCGGCCAGGGCCTCGTAGGACAGCACCAGCCGGTGGCGCAGCACATCGAAGGCCACGTCGAACACGTCCTGGGGCACCAGGTAGTCGCGACCGCGCAGCAGGGCGAGGGCCCGGCCGGCGGCGACCAGGCCGAGGCTGCCCCGGGGGCTGGCGCCGTAGGCGATGTAGGGGGCGAGCTCGTCCAACCCGTGCTCGGCGGGCGAGCGGGTGGCGAGCACCAGGCGGACGGCGTAGTCGGCCACGCCGGCGTCGACGAACACGGCGTCGGCTGCCTCCTGGAGGCGGACGAGGTCGCCGACGGTGACGACCTGGGTGGCCGAGGGCGGGTGCACCCCCATGCGCCTGACCACCTCCATCTCCTCGCCCTGGTTGGGGTAGCCCACCAGCAGCTTCATCAGGAACCGGTCGCGCTGGGCCTCGGGCAGCGGGTACACGCCCTCGCTCTCGATGGGGTTCTGGGTGGCCAGCACGAGGAAGGGCAGCGGCACCGGGTGGGTGACGCCGCCGATGCTCACGTGCCGCTCGGCCATGACCTCGAGCAGGGCCGACTGCACCTTGGCCGGAGCCCGGTTGATCTCGTCGGCCAGCACGAAGTTTGCGAACACCGGGCCCAGCTCCACGTCGAAGCGCTCGGAACCGGCCCGGTAGATGCGGGTGCCCACGATGTCGGAAGGGATCAGGTCGGGGGTGAACTGGAGACGCACGAAGGTCCCCCCGATGGTGGTGGCCATCGTCTCCACGGTGAGGGTCTTGGCCAACCCGGGCACGCCTTCGATCAGGCAGTGCCCTCGGGCGATCAGGCCCACCAGCAGCCGCTCGAGCAACCGGTCCTGGCCCACGATGACCTTCTTGGCCTCGAACAGCACCCGCTCGAGGAGTGCGGCCTCCTCGCTGGCGGGAGCGGCCCGAACGGAGGACGCCGCGTCGCTCATCCCGGTCACGCTACCGGTCCCTCGCCACGGGACCGAGGGTCGGTCCCGCCCTACGATGGGGATCCGTGGCCGTGAGCGCCTACATCCTGATCCAGACCGAAGCCGGCAAGGTGATGCGGGTCGCCGAGGACGTGCGCGGCATCGACGGGGTCGTGGCCTGCGAGGCGGTGACGGGGGCCTACGACATCATCGCCCGCGGCGAGGGCGAGACGATCGACGACCTCGGCCGGCTGGTGCTGAGCCGGGTGCAGACCATCGACGGCATCACCCGGACCCACACCTGCACGGTGGTCCACCCCTAGAGGTCGCCCGTGGTCATCCCGCGGCGTCGATGATCAGCGCCCGGATGCCGAGGCCCATGAGGAACAGGCCGCCGAACCCGTAGAGCAGGTACCGCCGCCCCTGCAGCTGCTGGCGGTACGAGTAGATGATCCCGACGGCGACGATGGCGATGAAGCCGTAGAACATGTGCAGGTCGTCGATCTCCCGGTCCTGGCCGGCGACCAGCCACACGCCCAGGCCCACCTGCACGAAGATGCTGAGCTCGGCCGCCGCCGTGAACCACCACAGGGCCCGGGCCCGCAGCGAGGGCACCCAGTGGGCGCCGAGCGCCCACAGGCCGGCCAACCCGTTGCCGACGATGACGATCCACGCCCAGCCGGCGTGGAGGTCGGCCAGGATCAGGAGCGCTTCCGGTCGGTCACGACCTCGTAGGACCACAGCTCACTGGTCATGGCCACCGGCGCCTCACCCGCCGGCCGCTCCCGGTGCTGGTTGCGGAACGCCTCCGATCCCACCCATGCCTGGAAGGCCTCGTCGTCACGCCAGTGGGTGACCACCAGCCAGGTCTCGCGGTCGTCGGTGGGGCGCAGCAGCTGGAACCCCTCGAACCCGTCCTGGCGGTCGACCTCCCCCGCACGGGCGGCGAAGCGCCGGGCGAGCTCGTCGCCCTGCTCGGACGGAACGGTGATGGCGTTGATCTTGACCACGGACATGAGCACGAGCTTGCCCCTCCCGACGCCGGTCTGCGAACCGCCGGCTCCCGATGCCTTGTCGGGTCGGTCGTGTCGGGCCGTGGCATCCGTTTCCCACCGCCCTGGCGACGGGTACCTTCCATCGTGGCGGGACGGAGAACCAGCGACGTGGAGGTCGAAAAGACATGGGTATCGGAGTCAGCGTTTTTCTTCTTGCCGTGGGTGCGATCCTGGCCTTCGCCATCGACGTGTCGGTCCAGGGCGTCAACCTCGACACCATCGGCGTCATCCTCATGATCGTCGGCGCCATCGGACTGCTGGTGTCGCTGCTCTTCCTCAGCAGCCTCACTCCCTACGGCCGCGACCGTGGCGAGACCGTGGTGCGCGAGGAGCGCCTCTAGCGGCTACATCCGCTCCAGCAACTGTCCCTTCTTGCGGTCGAACTCGGCTCGGGTGAGCACGCCTCGTCGGCACAGGTCGTCGAGGCGCTCGAGCTGATCCACGTCGGACCAGCCTCGGCCCCACTGTCGACGGTGGGCCTCGGCCGCCGCCCGGAGCTCGTCACGGAACACCGAGGGTCGAGGGAGGCGCTGCAGGCGGTGCTCGCTCCCCTCGGCCGTCTCGATCACCACCTCGCCACACCGCAGCACGCGCCCTGCGAGCGATCGGCGGCACGACACCCCCCGCACCTGGCCCAGGGGGATCTCCGTGGCTCGCCGGGCGACCACACCGTGGCGATGGATGACCCGCTCGCTCGTCACCACGAAGCGCGTGGTGGCCCAACGGGCGTAGCGGGCCACGAACCGGCCCAGCGCCGCCAGCGTGAGCAGGACGACCAGCAACA
>JAHWJR010000018.1:0-4679 GCA_019348335.1 Actinomycetota bacterium | reverse complement strand
CGCCCGTCGAGGTGGTCGAGCTCGTGCTGGACGGCGCGGGCCTCGAAGGCGTCCAGCTCCAGGACACGGTCGTCTCCGCTTGGGCCCGTGCCCCGCACCACCAGCTGGGCGGCGCGGGCGACGTCACCGGTGAGGTCAGGCACGCTCATGCACCCCTCGCGGCCGGTCACCGAACCCGACGACTCGACCACCACCGGATCGAACAGGACCACCTCTCCATGGCACGACCGGGCCTTGGGATGGCCGGTGACGTCGACGCAGAACGCTCGCAGGGACACGCCGATCTGCGGGGCGGCGATGCCCACGCTGTGGGCGCTGGCCCGCATGGTGTCCAGCAGGTCGCCGGCGAGGGCCCGGGCCACGTCGTCGACGCGCCGCACCGGCTCGCACGGACGGGCCAGCACGGGATGGGGCAGGAGCAGGACCGGGCGGATCACCTGGTCAGGTCAGAGGATGTCGGGGTCGTCGCGGCGCAGGTGCACCTCCACGCCCAGCTCGGACCCGAGGGCGGCCAGGTCCTGCTGGAGCGAGTCGACGTCTGCCTCGGGTGCCAGGGTGACCTCGAGGAGCATGACGTAGGCCGGCGGGACCTGCTCGCCCAGCACCCGGGTGGCGAGGTCGACGATGTTGGCCCCGTGGTCGGCCAGCAGGCGGCTGACGGCATGGACGATCCCCGGCCGGTCGGCGCCGTGGACCGACACCGCCCAGCTCGAGCCGGCAACCGACGTGGTCGCCGCCTCCTCCCCCAGCGGGCGCACGGCCACGGTGAGCCCGAGCGGGGCCACCTCTGCGGCCAGCACCTGCTCCAGGGTCCGGGCGTCGTGGTCGTCGGGGACCGACACGACGAGCATCATGGCGAAGTGGCCGCCCAGGATGGTCATGGCCGTGTCCTCGAGGTTGCCGTCGTGGTCGACCAGCGCCCCGGTCACGGCGGCGACGATGCCCGGGCGGTCCACCCCGAAGGCGGTGACGGCGACACGGGCCATGCTTCAGGCCCAGCCCAGCTCGTCGAGCCGGTCGTCGTCGATGCCGAAGTGGTGGGCGACCTCGTGGACCACGGTGACGCGCACCTCCTCGATGACCTCCGCCTCGGTCTGGCAACGATGGCAGATGGCGCGACGGTAGACGGTGATGCGATCGGGCATGACCAGGCCGCCGTAGGCCTCCCGGGCGGTGAGGGGTACCCCCTCGTAGAGGCCGAGCAGACCGTTCGCCGAACCATCGCGGACCTGCACCACGACGTTGTCCATGAGCCGTCCCAGCTCCTCGGGCAGCTCATCGAGGGCGTCGGCCACCAGCTCCTCGAACCGCTCGGGCGCCACCTCGACCACGGCGTGGACGCTATCCACCCCGCTGTCCCACCCCGTCCCTAGGGTGCGGGTATGGATGCCCGCGCCGTGCTCGCCGGCCTGACCGATCGCCAGGCCGAGGCCGTCACCTCCCCGGGTGCCCCGCTGTGCATCCTCGCCGGCGCCGGATCGGGTAAGACACGGGTCCTGACCCGGCGCATCGCCTACCGGGTGCTGACGGGCACCGCCGACCCCCGCCACGTCATGGCCCTCACCTTCACCCGCAAGGCGGCAGGCGAGCTGGTGCGCCGGCTCGAGGCCCTGGGGGTGCGTGACCACGTCACCGCCGGCACCTTCCACGCCCTCGCCTACGCCCAGCTGCGCCAGCGCTGGGCCGACACGGGGCGCCGCCCGCCGGCCCTGCTCGACCGCAAGGCGGGCCTGCTCATCCGCCTGCTCGGCCGGGGCGCCGGTTCCGCCCGGGTCCAGCCCGCCGACCTGGCCGGCGAGATCGAGTGGGCCAAGGCCCGCCTGATCGACCCCGGCCGCTACGAAGCCGAGGCCGCAGCGGCCGAGCGGCGTCCCCCCGTCCCGCTGCCCACCATGGCCGCCCTCTACGAGCGCTACGAGGAGGAGAAGCGCCGTCGCGGGCTGGTCGACTTCGACGACCTGCTCCTGGGCTGCGCCTCGGCGCTGGCCGACGACCCCGAGTTCGCCGCTTCCCAGCGCTGGCGGTTCCGCCACCTCTTCGTCGACGAGTTCCAGGACGTCAACCTGGCCCAGGCCCGCCTCCTGGCGGGGTGGCGGGGCGACGGCAACGACCTGTGCGTGGTCGGAGACCCGCGACAGGCCATCTACTCGTGGAACGGCGCCGAGCCAGCGCAGCTGCGCGACTTCGCCCAGCGCGAAGCCGGCGCCACGGTCATCTCCCTCGACGACAACTTCCGCTCGACCCCGCAGATCCTGGCGGTGGCATCGGCGATCATCTCCGTCGGGGCCGACCACCACCGACCACTGCGTCCTCGGCGTCCCGACGGACCGCTGCCCACCGTGCGCGCCTACGCCCGCGACGTCGACGAGGCCCGGGCCATCGCCCGGGCGGTGCGCGATGGACACCGCCCCGGCACGCCGTGGTCGCACACCGCGGTGCTGTGCCGCACCAACGCCCAGCTCGTGCTGTTCGAGGAGGCGTTCCGGGCGGCGGGCATCCCCCACCGCGTCCGGGGTGGCGGTGCCTTCCTCCAGCGCCCCGAGGTGAAGGCCGCCCTGGCCGAGCTGCGGCGCTCCCCAGCGCCGCTGGCCACCGGCCTGGCCGACCTGCGAGCCCCCGTCGACGACGAGGCCGGCGCCGACGACGGTCCCGCCGACGGCTCGCCGGCCGGCGAGCGCCGAGCCGTGCTCGAGGAGCTGGCGCGGCTGGGCGACGATTACCTGACCTCCGAGCCCGGCGGCGACGCCGGCGCCTTCGAGGCCTGGTTGGGCGCCGCTCTGCGTTCGGAGGCCCCCGGGGCGGCGTCCGACGCCGTCGAGCTGGCGACCTTCCACGGCGCCAAGGGGCTGGAATGGCCGGTGGTGTTCGTGGCCGGCCTCGAGCGGGGCCTGGTGCCCATCTCCCACGCCGGCACCGACGAGGCCCGTGCCGAGGAGCAGCGGCTGCTGTACGTGGCCGTCACCCGGGCCCAGGACCAGCTGCACTGCTCATGGGCCCGCGAGCGGAGCTTTGGCGCCCGGTCCTCCCGCCGGCAGCCGTCGCCCTGGCTCGACGACATCTCCGCAGCCCGGGCGGCGCTCGCCGGCGGCTCCCCGACACCCGGCAGCCCCGGCTGGCAGGATCGGCTCGGTGCCGAGCGGGCCCGACTCCGCCGCGGCCAGGCACAACGGGCACGCGGCGGCCGGTCTGAGCGAGCCGGCGCCAACGCCGATCCGGAGCTCCTTGCCGCTCTCAAGCGGTGGCGTTCCGAGGCAGCCCGCGCCGGCGGCGTGCCCGCCTTCGTCGTGTTCCACGACAGCACGCTGGCGGCGGTGGCAGAGGCCAAGCCCCGCACCAGCGCCTCGTTGGTGCGGCTCCCGGGACTGGGCCCGGTCAAGGCCGAGCGCTACGGCGCCGCCCTGCTGGCCCTGGTGTCCGAGCATGCCGAGGCCGGCTCTTCCAGCAGCCCCAACTAGGGAAAGCCAGGCCGGATCCGTTCCCCACCAGACCGGCGGTGGTTCTCCTTGACAGCGGCGGGCGCCGGCGCGACGAAGGAGACATGACCCAGTACCTCTGGCCCGGCGACGCCGGTTGGCCGACGCCCGAGGCCGACACCACGCCCGTCACCGAGATCTCCGACCCCCGCGGCGAGATCGACCTCGACGCGGTCTGCCTCCACGCCGCCCAGGCGCACCTCCTCGACGACCTCTCGCCCCTCGAACGCACCGTGGTGTGCGCTCGGTTCGGGCTCGACGGCGCCCGGGTGCGCAGCATGAAGCAGCTCCATGTCGAGCTGGGGCTCACCCGTCACCAGGTCCGCGAGGCACTGGAGACCGGGCTGTGCAAGCTGCGGGCCCGACTCGCCGCCTGAGCTGAGCCGCCGTCGTCCACCTCCCGGGTCCTCAGGCCGGAGAGAACTCGGCCACGAGCGGCGCGTGGTCGGAGGGAAGCTTGCCCTTGCGGGCGTTGCGGTCGATGAGGACCCACGACAGGCGACGGGCGAGCGGCGCGCTGGCGTACAACAAGTCGATGCGCATGCCCAGGTGGCGGTGGAAGTTGCCCGCCCGGTAGTCCCACCACGAGAACAACTGCGGTTCCTGGTGGCGCTGGCGCAGGACGTCGACGAGTCCCCACCCGACCACCTCCTCCAGGGCCGACCGCTCGGCGGCGCTCACATGGGTCCCCCCATGGCACGCTGCCGGGTCCCAGACGTCACGGTCGTCGGGAGCCACGTTGAAGTCCCCGCACACCACCACGTCGCCCGACGGGTCGGCGACCTGGTCCAGGTGGCGGCGCAGCCGGGCCAGCCAGTCGAGCTTGTAGTGGTAGTGCTCGTGGCCGACGGCTCGGCCGTTGGGCACGTACACCGTCACCACCCGCACGTCACCGCAGGAGGCGGTCAGCAGGCGGGCGTCACCGTCGGGCGCCAGTCCAGGGGCGAAACCGTCCACCACGTCGGAGATGCCGAGGCGGCTGAGGATGGCCACGCCGTTCCACCGTCCTTCGCCGTGGTGCACCGCCTCGTAGCCGAGGGCGGAGAACGCCATGCTCGGGAACGCGTCGTCGGTGAGCTTGGTCTCCTGGAGGCACAGCACGTCAGGTGACACCTCGGCCAGCCACTGCTCCACCCGAGGCAGCCGCGCCTTGAGGGAGTTCACGTTCCAGGTGGCGATGCGCATCGACGCAGACCGTACCGGTGG
>JAHWJR010000141.1 GCA_019348335.1 Actinomycetota bacterium | reverse complement strand
CGCTCCGCCTGGCCGAGGATGCCCTGGGGCCGCACGAGCAGGATGAGGATCAGCACGAGGAGGGCGCCGACGTTCTTGAGCTCGGGAGAGATGACCAGCGTCGACATCTGGAGGAACACGCCGACCACGAAGCTGCCCAGCAGCGCCCCGTAGGCGGTCCCCAACCCTCCGAGGATGACCCCGGCGAACATGAGGAGCAGCAACTGGAAGCCCATCTGCCAGCTCACCTGCTCGGTCAGGCCCAGCAGCGTTCCGCCCAGGGCGGCCAGGCCCGCACCGAAGGCCCAGACCAGCAGGATCACCCGCTCGACGTCGATGCCCGACGACGAGGCCAGGTCGGGGTTGTCGGCCACCGCCCGCATGGCCTTGCCGGCCTTGGTGCGCTGGAGGGCGATGCCCACCGCGACGAGGACGGCGAGGGACACGAGGATGGAGACGATGTCCTTGGGAGCGATGGCGATCGGCCCGATGGAGATGGCGCGCTGGGCGACGTACTGGGCGTAGGGCCGGGTGCGCCCGCCGAACTGGTACAAGAAGATGTACCGCACCAGGAGCCCCAGGCCGATGGAGATCACCAGCATGGCGATGAGGCCGGTGCCTCGTCGCCGCAGCGGGCGCCACAGGCCCTTGTCCAGCGCCGCCCCGGCCAGCCCGCCGGCGACCACGCCCACCACCGTGGCCGGCACGAAGTGCAGGCCGACCAGCACGTTGGCGATCCACGCGGCCAGTGCCCCGAAGGTGACCAGCTCTCCGTGGGCGAAGTTGACCAGACCCGTCGTGCCGAAGATGAGCGACAGGCCGACGGCGGACATGGCGATGATCAGCCCGAATTTCACTCCCTCGACGAGTAGCTGGAGGACGCGGATGAACGTGCCGCTGATGCTGCGGCCGCTCTCGCCCAGCGGGAACAGCAGCGGCCGCGACTGCCCCGGGCGGACGGGGAACTCGAGCGTGGCCTTGTCGGGGTTGCGCAGCTCCAGCTCGAGGTCCTCCAGGGTCTCCTGGTCGATGGTGGCTCGGTACTGGCCGGGCCCCGGTAGCTCGAGCTCGTAGGTACCGTCGGGACCGGTGGTGGCGACACCCACCTCCTCGCCGTCGGCGGTCTCCACCAGGATGTCCACGCCCTCCACCGGCTCGCCGTCGCCGTCGGTGATGGTGCCCCGCACCGACTCGCCGCCCCCGCCCCCCTGCTGGGCCTCGGCCGCCGTCCCGGGGATGATCGACAGGGCCAGCGCCGTGGCGAGCACGGCCAGGATCCGCAGGTGCAACTCGGTGCCCTCGCTCCGGTTCTCTAGCCCAGGCCCACCCGGCGCAGGACCTCCGCCAGGGGAGCGATCAGGCCGGTGACGAACGGGCCGAACTCGGCGTAGTGGGCCGAGGCGGCGTCGAAGCGCATGGTGTGGACGCACTCCTTGAGGTCGTCGGGGCGCACCGCGAACAGCGAGACGGCCCATTCGAAGTCGTCGATGCCGGTGGAGCCGGTGACCAGCTGGAGGACCCGCCCGGCGAAGGTGCGCCCCACGCGGCCGTGCTCGTACATGAGCTCGAGGCGCTCCTCGTACGCCAGCGTGTACCAGTTGCGATCCACGTCGCGGCGCTTCGACATGGGGTAGAAGCAGAACGCCGGCATCCCTTCCGGCGGCAGCGTCGGGTAGAGGCGGGCCTGCCTGGCCTTGTCGGGGACGCCGGCGGCGTACTCCGAGACCTCGGTGAGCGAGAGATAGGAGTCGGCCAGGCCCAGGCCGGCGTCCTGCAGGTCGCGCTGGAAGGCCTGGAGGCGCCACAGGTCGGGCCCGAGGGCCATGAACCCGAGGTCGGCCTTGTGGCCCAGCACGGCGAAGGGCACGACCTGGTGGTCGCCGGCTTCGGCGTGCTTGACGGCGCTGGAGACCGCCTCGCCGTCTGCCGCCGGACCCACGGTGCAGAACAGGTGGAGGACGGCCCACCCCTCGGCGGGTTCGACGGGCGGGACCGGCTCGGACATCGGGGTAGACGCTACCGGTACGCTGCCGGACCGTTGTGGCACCACCTCACCGTTCCCGGCCCCGGCGCCGGCCGGCGCCGTTCCTGCTGCTCGTCACCGTGATGGTCCTCGGCGCCTCCGCCGCGTCCCCTGCGGCGCCGGCGCCGGCGCCGGTCGAGCCCGTCGTGGTGGTCGAGGGCCGGGGGCACGGGCACGGGGTGGGCATGGCCCAGGACGGCGCTCTGGCCATGGGCGCAGCCGGCGCCTCCACCGCCGAGATCCTCCAGCACTTCTATCCCGGCACCACCATCGGCGAGGCCGGCGGAGCGGTGAGGGTGGCCGTCCTGTCGGGCGGCGCTGAGGCGGTGGTCTCCTTCCCCGGGGGTGGTGAGGTGCGCAGTCCTCGGGAGGGCCCCCAGGCACCCGGGTTCCCCGTCAAGGTGGGCCCCGGCGGCTCGGTGCGGCTCCGCTTCGACGGCGCCTACCGGGCAGAGCCGGTGTCGGGCGCCACCGTGGCCGCCGCCACCGTGTCACAGCCCGTACTGGTGAGCCCCCCGAGCCAGCACCAGGAGGGCCAAGGTGGGGGCCTCCTGGGCGGCCTCATCGGTCCGGACGACCCGCCCCCTCCGCCGCCGTCCCCGCCGACCGGCGACCCCCCGCCGGCGCCCCCTCCGGCACCCGGCCCGCCGGGGCCACCGGCGGCCGAACCGCCTCCCCCTGAGGCGGAGGCACCGCCGCCACCGAACGACGTCGCCACGTCAGGCTCGGCCATGTGGGCCATTCCCTCGTCGGGAGGCACCGTCGCCGTCCCCGCTCGCAGCGCCCGTTACCGCGGTGCGGTCCAGGCCGTCGCCGGGGGCGGGGGCCTGCGGCTGGTGAACGAGCTCGGGGTGGAGGACTACCTGAGGGGGATGGGTGAGGTACGCGACGCCAGCTGGCCGCAGGCCGCCCTGGGGGCGCAGGCGGTGGCGGCCCGCACCTACGCCCTGCGGGCCATGGCCGTCTCCGGCGAGCTGTGCGACAGCCAGGACTGCCAGGTCTACCTGGGCCAGCAGGCCGAGTACCGGGCCATGGACGCCGCCGTGGCCGCCACCCGTGGCCAGGTGGTCCGCTTCAAGGGGGCGCTGGCAGAGGCGGTGTACTCGGCCAGCGGCGGCGGCGTCTCCGCCACGCCGGAGGAGGGCTTCGCCACCTCCGGAGTCGACCTGCCCTACCTGCCGGCGGTCGAGTACCCGACGGCGGACCCGCAGCCGTGGGAGGTGCGCATCCCCCTCGATCAGCTCGGGCGGAGGCTCGGTTACCCCGGCGGTGTCCAGGATGTCCGCGTCGCCGAGACCGGACCGTCGGGGCGACCGCTCAGCGTGGAGCTGCTCGGGGACGCGGGGGTGCGGCAGATGACGGGGCTGGGCTTCCGCGACGCGCTGGGGCTGCGCTCCACCCTGTGGAGCCTTCGGGTCGAGCGCCCCGGGGAGCCCGGCCCCGAGGCTGGGGCCGGCGGCGGGTTCCAGGCCGCCCCGGTCATCGCCGGCGGGGGCTCCGGGCCGGGTCGCTCACTGATCGGCCGGTCCGACACGTCCGGCGCCCTCGCCCTGTCGTGGTACGACCACCCGCTGCACGCGGCGACCACGGCGGTGGCCGCCGGGCTGGTCGCCGCCACCGGGGCCGGGTTGGCCCTCCACGTCGCCGGCCCGCGGCCCGCACTGCGGGAGCGGCCGCGGCGCCGGCACCCATGAGCGGCGCCGACCCCGGGCACGACGAAGGGCCGACCCCGAAGGGCCGGCCCTTGCCGAGTTGCAACGAACAGGAAGCTCAGTAGTCCTCCATGCCTCCGCCGGCCGCCGCCGCGCCTGCCTTCTCGGGCATCTCGACGATCACCGCTTCGGTGGTGAGGAACAGCGCCGCGATCGAGGCTGCGTTCTCCAGGGCGGAGCGCGTCACCTTGGTGGCGTCCGGGACACCCGCCTTGAGCAGGTCCTCGTACTCGCCGGTGGCGGCGTTGAGGCCCTGGGCGCCCTCGAGGTTGCGCACCCGTTCGACGGCCACACCGCCCTCGAGGCCGGCGTTGCGGGCGATCTGCTTCAGCGGCTCCTCCACGGCCTTGGCCACGATGCGGGCCCCGGTGGCTTCGTCGCCCTTGAGCTGACCGGCGTGGTCGAGCACCGCGGCCTGGGTCCGCAGCAGGGCCACGCCGCCGCCCGGGACGACACCCTCGTCGACGGCCGCCTTGGTGGTGCTGACGGCGTCCTCGATGCGGTGCTTCTTCTCCCGCAGCTCGACCTCGGTGGCAGCACCGACCTTGAGCACCGCCACACCGCCCGACAGCTTGGCCAGGCGCTCCTGGAGCTTCTCCCGGTCGTAGTCGGAGTCGGTGTTCTCCATCTCGGCCTTGATCTGGTGGATGCGGCCCTTGAGGTCCTCGTCGGACCCGGCGCCCTCGACGATGGTCGTCTCGTCCTTGGTCACGACCACCTTGCGGGCGGTGCCCAGCAGGTCGAGGGTGACGTTCTCGAGCTTGAGCCCGACCTCCTCGGTGATGACCTGACCGCCGGTCAGCACGGCGATGTCCTGCAACATGGCCTTGCGGCGCTCACCGAACCCGGGAGCCTTGACCGAAGCGGACTTGAACGTGCCCCGGATCTTGTTGACGACCAGCGTGGCCAGGGCCTCGCCCTCGACGTCCTCGGCGATGATCAGCAGCGGGCGACCGCCCTGCATCACCTTCTCGAGCACGGGCAGCATGTCGCGCACGGCCGAGATCTTGGAGCTGGTCAGGAGGATGTAGGGGTCCTCCAGCACGGCCTCCATGCGCTCGGGGTCGGTGACGAAGTAGGGGGAGATGTAGCCCTTGTCGAAGCGCATGCCCTCGACCAGGTCCATCTCCATGCCGAAGGTCTGCGACTCCTCGACGGTGATGACCCCGTCCTTGCCCACCTTGTCGATGGCGTCGGCGATCATCGTGCCGATCTCCTGGTCGTTGTTGGCGGAGATGGACGCCACCTGGGCGATCTGCTCCTTGGCGTCGACCTCTCGGGACAGGTCCTGCAGAGCCGCCACGGCCACGTGGACGGCACTCTCGATGCCCCGCTTGAGGCCCATGGGGTTGGCGCCGGCGGCCACGTTGCGCAGGCCCTCGTGCACCATGGCCCAGGCCAGCACGGTGGCGGTGGTGGTGCCGTCACCGGCGACGTCGTCGGTTTTCTTGGCCACCTCCTTGACCAGCTCCGCACCGATCTTCTCGTAGGGGTCCTCGAGCTCGATCTCCTTGGCGACGGAGACGCCGTCCTTGGTGAT
>JAHWJR010000140.1 GCA_019348335.1 Actinomycetota bacterium | reverse complement strand
CCATGGACACCCCCAACGACCTGCGGGAGCTCGACGACGCCTGGCGGCAGTGGGCGCGGGCCCACGGCGACACCACGGTGGACACCACCGCCGACACCGTCACCGTCACCGCCTGCGGCTGACCCGCCGACCCCTCAGCCAGCCTTTCCGGGTCGCTCCCGGGCGAGCCGCAGGGCCAGCGCCACCGCCTCCTGCGGGCCGCCGGCGAGGACGATGCCATGGTCACGGCGCCCGGCGATGACCGGCTCCCAGGTCCCCAGTCCCACCACGGGTGTGCCCGCCCGCAGCGCCAGGGCGATCTCGGCCAGGGTCCCGTAGCCGCCGCCGACGGCCACCACGGCGTCGGCCGCCCGCACCACCAGGGCGTTGCGGGCCTCGCCCAGGCCGGTGGGCACGGCGATGGTCACCCACGGGTTGGCCCCGGCGCGGTCGTCCCCGGGGAGCAGCCCGAGGCTGGTGCCACCGCCGGCGGCGCAGCCCCGGCAGGCCGCGGCCATGACCCCGCCACGCCCGCCGCACACCACCACGGCGCCGGCCCCGGCCAGCTCGCGTCCGACGACCTCGGCCCGGACGGCGGCTTCGGAGCCCTCGGCGGCGTCTCCGGGGCCGATCACGGCGACGTAGGTCACCGGGACATCTTCGCGTCCGGTCGCACGCCGGCTCGGCCCGTCCCTGCCCCGCCGGCGGTAGGGGCATCGTCACCGGCGCCGGTAGCGTCCCCCGAGTGAGCGGGCAAGCAGAGGCCGTCCGGGTCGAGCACGACACCATGGGCGCGGTCGAGGTCCCCGCCGACGCCAAGTGGGGAGCGCAGACCCAGCGGGCGGTGGAGAACTTCCCCGTCTCGGGCCTGCGCCTCGATCCGCTGCTCGTGCGAGCGCTGGCCGAGATCAAGGGTGCGGCGGCCCGGGCCAACGCCGCGCTGGGCGTCGTGTCCCCCGACGTCGCCGGGGCCGTGGCCGCCGCCGCCGCCGAGGTGGCCGCCGGCCGGTGGGACGACCAGTTCCCCGTCGACGTCTTCCAGACCGGTTCGGGGACGTCGTCGAACATGAACGTCAACGAGGTCCTCGCCACCCTGGCCGGCGAGCGGCTGGGCGCCAAGGTCCACCCCAACGACCACGTCAACGCCAGCCAGTCGAGCAACGACGTCTTCCCGTCCGCCATCCACCTGGCTGCCACCCGGGAGATCACCGAGGCGCTGATCCCGGCGCTCGGCCACCTCGCCGAGACGCTGCGCCGGCAGTCGGGGCGCTTCGCCGAGGTGGTCAAGGCCGGGCGCACCCATCTGATGGACGCCACCCCGGTGACGTTGGGCCAGGAGATGGGGGGTTACGCCCAGGCGGTGGAGAACGGCGTCGAGCGCCTGCACGCCGCCCTGCCCCGGGTGGCCGAGCTGCCCCTCGGGGGCACGGCCGTGGGCACCGGCATCAACGCGCCGGCGGGCTTCGCCGCCACCGTGGTCGGCGACCTGTCCCGGGCGCTCGACCTGCCCCTGACCGAGGCCAGGAACCACTTCGAGGCCCAGGGCGGGCGGGATGCCCTGGTGGAGTGCTCAGGCGTGCTCCGCACCGTCGCCGTCTCGCTCTACAAGGTGGCCAACGACGTCCGCTGGATGGCCAGTGGCCCTCGCACCGGCCTGGCCGAGATCCGCCTGCCCGACCTCCAGCCGGGCTCGTCGATCATGCCCGGCAAGGTCAACCCGGTGGTGCCGGAGGCGGTGTGCCAGGTGGTGGCCCAGGTGATGGGCAACGACGCTGCCGTGGCCTTCGCCGGCTCGGCGGGGACCTTCGAGCTCAACGTCATGCTGCCGGTGCTGGGCCGCAACCTCCTCGAGTCGATCCGGCTGCTGGCGGCCGTGTCGCGGCTGTTCGCCGACGCCTGCGTCGCCGGCATCGAGGCCGACGAGGAGCGTTGCCGGGCCTACGCCGAGGCGTCACCGGCCATCGTCACCGCGCTCAACCCGGTGCTGGGCTACGAGCGGGCGGCCGAGGCGGTCAAGGAGGCGGCGCGCACGGGCCGTTCGGTGCGTGAGGTGGTCCGCGAGCGGCAGTGGCTGGCCGACGACGAGCTCGACGCCGCCCTCGACGTGCTGGCCCTCACCCGGGGCGGTCGGGACCGGTGAACGGCTGCGGCGTGCCGAAGGCGTTGTCGTCCCGAGCCTCGGCGGCGTCGTCGGCGGCGGCGTCGTAGGCGTCCTTGAACTGGGTGCGACCCCGCCGCCGTTCCGGGGTCAGATCCGAGCCGGGGGCGGCGTCGACCGGGAGGGCGTCGGGGTCGGGCCACTCGCCGCCACCGTCCACGTTCTGGCGGCCCACGTTCTCCTGCTCGACCACCACGTCGTCCCCCTCGCCGAGGTCGAGCGGCTCGCTCTGCGTGCTCTGGTCGATGGGTTGGTTCGACGGCTGGGCCCGGTCACCGGGGACGGCGTCGGGCGGGCGCTGGTCAGGCGATTGTTCGAGGTCGGGCATGCCCTCAGTGTGCCCCGTCTGCTTCGACGTCGATCCTGCGCAGGTCGGTCACTGCCGGTCCGTTGATCATCCTCCCGTCGCACGAGAACCGAGAGCCGTGGCAGGGGCAGTCCCAGGTGGTCTCCGCCGGGTTCCACTGCACCGTGCACCCCAGGTGGGTGCAGGTCGCGGTCACCGCCTGGAGGGTCCCGTCGGGTCGGCGGTAGGCGGCCACCTTGTCGCCGTCGACGTCGACGATCGCTCCCTCGCCGGGGGCGAGGTGGTCTGCGGACGGGGCCCGGAGGCGGGTCACGTGGTCACCGACGAAGCGCTTGGCCACGTTCAGGTTCTCGGAGACGAACTCCTTGGCCGACCCGCCGGCGTCGACCCGGGCGGCGTCGAAGGCCTCGGCCCAGGGGTTGTCCCGGCCGAGGAGCGAGTCGGCGAGGATCATGCCCGCCGCCGTCCCGTTGCTCATCCCCCACTTCTTGAACCCGGTGGCCACGAGCAGGCGCTCGCTGCGGGGCGAGCGCCCCACGTAGGGGATCATGTCGACCGGCACGTAGTCCTGTGCCGACCACCGGTAGTCGACCGAACGGACCTCGAAGTGGGTGCGGGCCCACGACTCGAGCTCGGCGTAGTGCTCGTTGGTGTCCCCGCCCTGGCCCACCTTGTGGCTCGGACCGCCGAGGACGAGGCCCAGCTCGCCGTCGAGGGGCACCGGGCGGATGGAGCGGCTCGGGGAGTCGGCGCTCAGGTACATCCCCTGGGGCACCGACCCGGCGATGCGCACGGCCATGGCGTAGGAGCGGAAGGGGTGGGCCTTGGCGAAGAACCCCCCGAGATCCACGAAGGGCAGCAGGGTGGCGACCACCACGTGGTCGGCCGTCACGTCGCCGGCGTCGGTGCGGACCGTGCACCGGTTGCCGGCGCCGGTGCCCTCGTCGACGTCGAGGGCCCGGGTGGTCTCGTAGACGCGGGACCCGTCGCCGTCGACGGCCCGGGCCAGGCCGATGCAGTAGTGGCGGGGGTGGAGCTGGGCCTGCCTGTCGAAGCGGACGGCCGCCGCCACGGGATAGGGCAGATCGAGGGACTCGACGTAGGTGGCGGGGAGACCGAAGCGCAGCGCGGCGTCGACCTCGGCCTCGATCTCGCCCCGCTGCCCGCTGTCGGTGGTGTAGGTGAAGGCGGCGCGTCGCTCCAACTGACAGTCGATGCCCAGTTGGTCGACCAGGGAGGCGACCTTCTCGACGGCGGCGGCGTTGGCGGCGGCGTAACGCCGGGCCGTGTCCTCACCGTGGCCGGCGGCGAGCTGGGCGTAGACGAGCCCGTGGAGGGCGGTGACCTTGGCCGTGGTGTAGCCGGTCGTGCCCGAGGCGACGCGGTCGGACTCGAGCACCGCCACGCGGGCACCGCCCTGCTTGAGCAGCAGGGCGGTGGTCAGCCCGGTGATCCCGCCGCCGACCACGGCCACGTCGACCGAGGTCGGACCGGTGAGGGCCGGGTACGACGTCGCCGGGCTGGTTCCCACCCAGACGGACGGGTTGCGCTCGTGCAGTGATCCCATGGGCTTCTCCCTAGGTCCGGCGGTGTGCGGCGCTACCGCCGACGCCCGGGCAGCACGGCGATGACCAGCCCGACGAGGGCGCTGGCCAGGTGGAACCAGTTGTCGGCGGTGTTGAGCGACAGGAAGTTGATGTCGCGGTTGTCCACGGCGAACAGGCCGTAGACGAAGGCGGCGGCGTAGCCGACGAACAGCAGCGCGCCGTAGGTCCGGGCGCCGGCCGCGCTCACGGCCAGAATCAGCCCGAGGAGGCCGAGCGCCAGGTGCACGACGTTGTGGGCCGGGTTGATCTCCAGGCCGAGCAGGAACTGGTTGGTGTCGCGGGCGAAGAAGTCCTCGAAGCCGGTGACGAAGAAGCCGGCGATGCCGGCCACGGTGAAGGCCAGGCCGACGATCAGGGCGAGGTACTGGCTCGGGGTCCTCGCGGTGCGGTGGTCGGCGGACCGGGTCTGCATGGCGTCCCTCCTGTTCGTGGGCCCGCGACCTTCCCCGGAGCGGGCGCCCTGAACCACTTTTCGTCCCCGTCCGGTACCGTACGGCCACGCCCGCCGGGCGGGAGGAAGGAGCGCCATGGGTGTGGAGAGCGGGTTGTACCGGTTCGTGCTGCTGCTGCACATCACGACCGTGGTGGTGGGGTTCGGACCACTGTTCTTCAGCGCCGCCTCCACCCGGTTGGCTCGCCAGCGCGGCGGCACCGAGGGGGCCGCCATCAGCGATGCCAACCAGCAGATGACCGAGTGGGCGGAGAAGGCCATCTACGCCGTCCCGGTCTTCGGCATCCTCCTCGTCCTGCTGAGCGACGGCACCTGGGGCTTCGACCAGCTCTGGATCACCCTGTCGTTCGTCCTCTACTTCGCCGTGGTGGCGGTGCTCCACGCCGTGGTGAAGCCGACCCACCGGCGGCTCAACGAGGTCACGGCGAGCTTGGTGTCCGAAGGCGGCCGGGCGCCGGCCGGCGCAGGAGCGGGCAGCAGTCGCCGTCCCCCGCAGCTCGCCGAGCTCGAGCAGCTGGGCAAGAAGCTGGCCGCCGGGAGCGGCGTGCTCAACGGCCTCGTCGTGGTCCTCATCGGCGTGATGATCTGGAAGCCGGGGCTTTGAGAATCGCCGCCGAACCGGGCTGGCGACGCTGCGGAGTCCGCCAGGCGGAGCAGCCGCGGACGCTGGTGCGGCTCCGTGCCAACGGGCGCCGGCGGATTATCGCCGGCGCAGGTCACACAGGCGTGCCGTCGTAGGGTGCCGGGTCCCGGGGGC
>JAHWJR010000139.1 GCA_019348335.1 Actinomycetota bacterium | reverse complement strand
AGGTGTGCGGCGGTCACACCCACACCATCTACAAGCACGGCATCGAGAACGTGCTCCCGGAGAACATCGAGCTGGTCCACGGCCCGGGGTGCCCGGTGTGCGTGATCCCCATGGGCCGCGTCGACGACGCCATCAACCTGGCTGAGCAGCCCGGGGTCATCTTCACCAGCTTCGGCGACATGATGCGCGTGCCCGGCAGCACCAGCAACCTGCTCGAGGCCAAGGCCCGGGGGGCCGACGTGCGGATGGTGTACTCGCCGCTCGACGCCCTGCGCATCGCCCAGGCCAACCCCGACCGCCAGGTCGTGTTCTTCGCCATCGGCTTCGAGACCACCGCTCCCTCCACTGCCATCACCCTGGTGAAGGCCAAGGAGGCGGGGGTCACCAACTTCAGCGTCTTCTGCAACCACGTGACGATCGTTCCCCCGCTCAAGGCCATCCTGGAGTCGCCCGACCTGCGCCTGGACGGCTTCATCGGCCCCGGCCACGTGAGCACGGTCATCGGCAACCGGCCCTACCGCTTCGTCCCGGCGCAGTACGGCAAGCCCTTGGTCACCGCCGGCTTCGAGCCTCTCGACATCCTGCAGTCCATCCTGATGCTGGTGCACCAGCTTCGCGAGGGCCGTTGCGAGGTCGAGAACCAGTACACCCGAGCGGTGCGCGACGAGGGCAACGTGCGCGCCCTGCAGATCCTGGGCGAGGTGTTCGAGCTGCGCCCGCACTTCGAGTGGCGGGGCCTCGGGTTCATCTCCCACTCCGGGCTCAAGCTGAGCGAGGCCTTCGCCGACTGGGACGCCGAGTTGCGGTTCCAGGTGCCCGGCGTGCGGGTGGCCGACCCCAAGGCGTGCCAGTGCGGAGAGGTGCTCAAGGGCGTCATCAAGCCCTGGGAGTGCAAGGTGTTCGGTACTGCCTGCACCCCTGAGACCCCCATCGGCACCTGCATGGTCTCGTCCGAGGGTGCCTGTGCCGCGTACTACAACTACGGCCGCTTCACCCGCGACGCGGCGGCATCGGCCCGCATCCCCGTCCGCTCGGCGTGACCGCCGAGTCGTGGCGGCCATGAGCGAGGCAGTGCCGGAACCCGGCGAGCCGGAGAAGGAGCTTCCGAAGTCGGAGGAGGAGGCGGTGCTGGAGCGCATCGAGCGCTTCCGGCGCAACCGCCCCCGCCTGCGTGACGATTTCATCAACTCCGCCCACGGCGCCGGAGGCAAGGCCTCGGCGGCGCTGATCGACGCGGTGTTCGTCAAGGCGTTCGCCAACGAGGCGCTGGCTCCGTTGACCGACGGGGCCGTGCTCACCCTTCCTTCGGGCGAGCGGCTGGCGTTCAGCACCGACTCGTCGGTGGTCAACCCCATTCGCTTCCCCGGCGGCTCCATCGGCCATCTGGCCGTGCACGGCACGGTCAACGACGTCGCCATGATGGGTGCCGTTCCGGCCTGGGTGTCCGCCGCCTTCGTGCTCGAGGACGGCTTCCCGGTGGCCGAGCTGCGGAGCATCGTGGCCGACATGAAGGAAGCAGCGGCGAACGCGGGCGTCCAGGTGGTGACAGGCGACACCAAGGTGGTCAACAAGGGCAGTGCCGACGGCCTCTACATCTGCACCGCCGGCGTGGGCGTGATCCCCGCCGACGTCCACCTCGACGCCCGGTCCGTGCGCCCGGGCGACCGGGTCCTGGTCTCAGGCACCATCGGCGACCACGGAGTGGCCGTCATGCTGGCCCGGGGCGAGTTGGGCATCGAGGCCGACATCGAGTCCGACACCGCGCCGCTCGGCGGACTGGTGTCCGCCCTCCTGGCCGGCGCCCCCGGCACCCGTTGGCTGCGCGATCCCACCCGGGGCGGCGTGGCGACGGTGTGCAACGAGTTGGCTCGCGACGCCGACCTGGCGATCATCCTCGACGAGGTGGCGCTGCCGGTGCGCCCGGCGGTCAACGGAGCCTGCGAGATCCTCGGCATCGACCCCCTGTACGTCGCCAACGAGGGCAAGCTGGTGGCCGTGGTGCCGCCCGAGGAGGCCGAAGCCGCCGTCGTCGCCTTGCGAGGCCATCCCCTGGGCGGCGATGCAGCAGTGATCGGAGAGGTCCGCGACGATCCGCCGGGGATGGTCGTGATCAACACCGGGTTCGGCGGCAACCGTGTCGTCGACATGCTCGCCGGTGACCCGCTGCCCCGCATCTGCTGAGGAGCCTGACGCCCCAGTGACGACCCAACGCCGGCGCCTGCGGGTGACCGGCACGGTGCAGGGCGTGGGCTTTCGACCCTTCGTGTACCGCCATGCCGTGGCCCTCGGCCTCTCCGGCTACGTGGCCAACGACAGCGAGGGCGTGCTGGTCGAGGTCGAGGGCACGCCCGAACAGCTCGACGAGCTGAGCCACCGGCTGGCCGAGGAACCACCTCCCTTGGCCCGCGTGGCCACGCTCGAGACCATCTCCCTGCCGGCGACCGGCGGGGAAAGCGGGTTCCGGATCGTAGAGAGCCGCTCCGAGCGGGCGCCGGCCGTGGCGGTCAGCGTCGACGTTGCCACCTGCGACGACTGCCTGGCCGAGCTCATCGACCCCGCCGACCGCCGCTACGGCTACCCCTTCACCAACTGCACCAACTGCGGTCCCCGCTACACCATCATCCGCTCCATCCCCTATGACCGCCCGGCCACGACCATGGCCGGTTTCCCCATGTGCGAGGCCTGCGCCGCCGAGTACGCCGATCCCGGCGACCGCCGGTTCCACGCCCAGCCCAACGCCTGCCCGGCGTGCGGGCCCCAGCTCCGACTCCTCGGAGTGGACGGGCGGGTGGTGGCCGAGGAGGGTGAGGCGCTGGACGGGGCGGTCAAGGCCCTGCTCGCCGGAAGGATCCTGGCGGTGAAGGGTCTTGGGGGTTATCACCTGGCAGCCGACGCCTCGGACGCCGGCGCGGTGGCCGAGCTGCGGCGGCGAAAGCATCGTGACGCCAAGCCCTTCGCCGTCATGGTGCCGAACCTCGACGCGGCCCGGGCCCTGTGCCGACTGTCGTCGGACGCCGGGGCGGCGCTGACCTCCCTTCGCCGACCCATCGTGCTGGCACGCCGGCACCCGGACGCCGATGGCGTGGCCGACGGCGTGGCGCCGGGACTGCCCGAGCTGGGGCTGATGCTCCCGTACACGCCGCTGCACCACCTGCTCCTGGCCGGGGTGGGGCGGCCGCTGGTCATGACCAGCGGGAACCTGAGCGACGAGCCCATCGCCCACACCGACGACGACGCTGTCACCCGGCTCGGGCCGCTCGTCGACGCCACCTTGGCCCACGACCGCCCCATCCACATCCGGGCCGACGACTCGGTGGTGCGGGCCCGGCCCAACGGGCACACGCAGATGGTGCGTCGCTCGCGGGGCTTCGCCCCCGAGCCCCTCCCGCTGCCTCAGCCGGCCCGCCGCCAGGTGCTGGCCGTCGGCGCCGAGCTGAAGAACACGGTGGCAGTGGCCAAGGACGCCAACGTGGTGGCCAGCCACCACATCGGCGACCTCGAGCACCTGGCTGCTCACCGCTCGTTCCTCCAGGCCACCGAGCACCTGTGCCACCTGACCGGTGTCGACCCGGAGGTGGTGGCCCACGACCTCCACCCGGAGTACCTGTCGACCAAGTACGCGCTCGAGCTCGACCTGCCGACTGTGGGCGTGCAGCACCACCACGCCCATGTGGCGTCGTGTCTCGTCGAGCACGGCCGGACCGAGCCGGTGCTCGGCATCGCCTTCGACGGCCTCGGGTTGGGCACCGACGGCACGCTGTGGGGTGGCGAGTTCCTCGTCGCCGACCTGCGCGGCTTTCGTCGCGTCGGTCACCTCCGGCAGCTGCCGCTGCCTGGCGGTGCCCGTGCCATCCGGGAACCGTGGCGGATGGCCCTGGCCTGGGCGCATGCCGCACTCGGGCCCGAGGCCGCAGCCCGCTACGGCGAGTCGGCGGACGAGCGCTGGCGCTCGGTGCTGGCACTCCTGGAGCGTCCCGAGACGCCGGTGACGAGCAGCGCCGGCCGGCTGTTCGACGCGGTGGCGGCCCTGCTCGGACTCCGGCCGCGCACCACCTACGAGGGCCAAGCCGCCATCGAGTTGGAGGCAGCCGCCGCCGACCTGGAGCTGGACGCCGTGGCCCCCTACCCGGCCTCCATCGAGGGAGATGCCGACCTGCTCGTCATCGACCCGTCCCCGCTCATCGCCCGGGTCGTCGCCGAGCGCGACCAGGGCACGCCGGTGGCCGCCATCTCCGCCGGCTTCCACGCCGGCCTCGGCCGGACCGCGGCGGAGGCGGCAGCAGAGCTGGCCGGACGCCACGGGCTCGACACGGTGGCACTCAGCGGTGGCGTGTTCCAGAACACCCGGCTCACCGACGTCGTCGTCGACGCCTGCCAGGAGGCAGGCCTCTCAGTGCTGGTCCACCAGCACGTTCCCCCCAACGACGGCGGCATCAGCATCGGCCAAGCCGCGGTCGCCGCCCTCTCCGACTGACCCCGCGCCTCACTCCGACCCCGTGTCATCCGCTCCCTGCAGGATGCGGTCGGCCTCCTCGGGGCTCCTGCCCTCGGCCACGAGGCGCTCCCGCAGGAACTCCCCCACCTCTTCCTCGGACGGCTGCCGGTCTCCGAAATGCTCCTGCACCGCCTGGGCGGTCTCCACCACCGCAGCGGCGACTCCCTCCTCGTCGTGGGCACCGTGGGCGCCCTCGTCCGTGGGCTCCACCACGCCGACGAGCGTCCCCGCAGCGGTGGTGACCACCACCGGCTCGTCCGCATCGGCGAGCGACGACGCCACCACGCTCGGGCGGATGGTGGTGGGCACCACCTCCATGACCTCGCCCACCGTCTCCTCCCCGGCTTCCTCCAGCGCAGGACAACGTGCCATACCGAGGACCACGTCTCCCGGCCCGAGCACCAGCACCCGGTCCGTTCCCAGTTCCGCCAGCCGGCGGGCCACCTCCGCCGCCGGCTCGTCGGGGCTGCACGTGGAAGCTGCCGTGACGGCCACGTCACCAGCGAAGGGGCCCTCGTCTCCCTCCACCGGCAAGCCGAAGGCCATCCAGTCGGCTTTGCCGTCCACGTAGTCGTAGACCTGTTCGAAGCCGTAGCGCTCGAGCAGCCACGCTGCCCGGGGACTGAGGTCTCACTGCGTGTCGAAGCAGTACAGGATGAGGGGCCGGTCAGCTGGGAGGTCCCGGGCCCGCAACTCGGTGAGCTCCCATGCCGGGAGGTGGACGGCACCGGGAAGGTGGGCAGCCCGGTACTGGGACGCTTCGAGCACCTCCACCAG
>JAHWJR010000138.1 GCA_019348335.1 Actinomycetota bacterium | reverse complement strand
CGAGCTGGGCGCCCGGGCCCTCCTGGCGGCGGACGTAGCCCTTGGGCTTGGCCGCCGTGATGGCGTAGGGGTCAGCGACGCCGTCGCGCAAGGTGGCCTTGCCGTTGGCGTCGAAGTCGATGGGCAGGTTCTTGAAACACATGGGCGCTCGTCTCCCGGCTTAGTTGTAGGACTCGTGCGTGTGCTGGTACTTGGCGTAGAACTTGTGGACCTGCTTCAAGGCCCCCTTGGGACCGGTCTTGGACCGGGCCCAGCCACTCGGCGCGCCCTCCTTGTCCCACCGGGGCGTCATGTTCTTGTCGATCTTGCTGATGTTCCGCATGCGGCGGATGAAACCGCCGGCCACCCGGCTGGTGTTGCTCGACAGGTACGAGCCGGGCGGGACCTCGTAGATCGGGGAGAACTTGTCGGGGAACCCCGGCATGGTGCAGCCGATGCAGATGCCGCCCATGTTCATGCAGCCGCCGTGGCCGTCGACGATGCCGCGCTCGGCGATGTTGCACTGCACCACCGGGCCCCAGCAGCCGAGCTCGACCAGGCACTCCTTGTCGCCGTACTCCTCGGCGAACACGCCTTCCTCGTAGTAGCCGGCCCGCGGGCAGTGGCGGTGCACCGTCTCGCCGAAGAGCCAGGCCGGGCGGCCGAGCTCGTCGAACTCGGGCAGCGGGCCGAGGCCGTTGAGGAACAGCAGCGTGGCGGCGGCTGCCTCGAGGTAGTTGTCGCCGATGGGCGAGCACCCGGGGATGTTCACCACGGGGACGCCGAAGGCGGAGCGGTAGTCCTTGCCCAGGTAGTCCATCATCCCCATGGAGTTGGTCACGTTGCCCTTGGCGGCGGGGATCCCGCCCCACGTGGCGCACGTGCCGATGGCGATGATGGCGGCGGCGCCGGGTGCGAGGCGGTCGAGCCACTCGAGGCTGGAGATCTGACGCCCCGTCTGGGGGTCGTCGCCGAGGCCCATCCAGTAGCCGCCGTTGGTGGCAACGGACTCGTCCATGATCGAGCCCTCCCACGTGATGACGTAGGGGGCGTCGAGCTCACCGCGCTCGGCCATGAACAGGTTGTGCACCCACTCGGGCCCGGACTCGGTGGAGACCACCGTGTGGACCAGCTCGACCCGGGGCAGGCCGGGGATGATGCCGGCGAGCAGGTGCTCCACGCGTGGGTGGGTCCCGCCGGACACCGCCACCGTGCAGCCGTCACACGAACCCCCCACCATCCAGATGAGGTAGATCTTCTTCAGCGGCCCGATCTGCAGCGTGTCGTCCGGCTCCTCGAGCACCCGGCTGCGGATGCCGATGGGTGAGAAGGGGTCGTAGGGGTCGTAACCGTCGATGAGGTCGACGGTGCCGAGGCCCGGCGTGAGTTCGGCCTTCCAGGCCCCCAGCTCGTCGGCTGCGGGCTGCGTGCCGGCGCTGCGTGCCATGGGGCCGGCGTGGGTCGACTTGCTCGACTCCGCCGGGGTGCCACCGGACGCCCGCAGCGGCTCTCGCCGGGTCCGCTGGCCCCGAGCTCCTCTGCCTTCGCTCACATTTCCTCCCGTGTTTCGCGCTGGTCCGAGGAGGCAGATGAGGGCCCCTCGGTACGTGGTATATGTACGCTACATCTAATCGGTGGCGCCCGTCAGGAGAGTTTTTCGAGAGCCTCGAAGGCTCCGTCGGGACATCTCCACCGCACTCCGAGAGGGTCACAGCGACCATCGCATGGCCGGCACGTTTCAGGTGTTCCGCGCCCGGAGTGGGTGTAGCCTACAGCTACCGAGCGGGAGCCGAAGGCGGTCCCTCGGGCCCGTCGTAGCCGAGCCGGTCGTGGCGATGTGACCTCAGGAGGGGCCATGGAAGATCTGCACTCCCCGAAGTCCGACGGCCTCCGGGCCCTTTACTGGCGCAGCGAGATCCTCCAGGTGATGTTCTGGCTGCGCGGCGAGGGCTTCGGAGACCTTGTCGACGCCCCCATGATCGAGCAGTTCCTGGGTGTCGACGCCGCCGTGGGCGTCACCTACCTCGACCGGCTGGTCGACGAGGGCTACCTGCACCGCGACGGCGAGTGGTACTCGCTGTCCGAGCAGGGCCGCCAGGAGGGAGCGACCGAGTTCGCCGCCTCGTTCAGCGACCTCACCCGCCCGACCCACGGCGAGTGCAGCGACGACTGCTGGTGCCACAACTCCGCCGAGGAAGCGTCGGCCTGCGCCGCCGAGCGCAGCGGGCACGAGCACTGATGGCCGCCATGCGCCGCGACGAGTGCGAGGGCCTCTCCCGCTCTTACGTCCGCCCCTGCCTGCTCCTGCTGCTGGCCGAGGGCCCTTCCCACGGCTACGAGCTGCTCGAGCAGGTCCGCCGCCTCGGGGTCCGCAACGCCGACGCCGGCGGGCTGTACCGGTGCCTGCGCTCCATGGAGCAGTCCGGCCTGGTCAGCTCGTGGTGGGAGCCGTCCCAGGCAGGCCCCGCTCGCCGGAGCTACCTGCTCACGGAGGCCGGTCGCGAGGCGCTGGAGAGCTCGTCGACCTCGCTCAGCGAGGTCCACCGGCTGCTCGGGGCCCTGCTCGTCCGCTACGACACACTGTCCCCGCTGGTCAGCGACCCGCTGCCGGCTCCGAGATGAGCAGTCGACGAGTGCCGACAAGGCCGATGAGGAGGTTCGCATGAGGATCGCTCTCGCCGGCAAGGGAGGCGCCGGCAAGACCACGATCAGCGCCACCCTGGCCCGCCTGCTCGCCCGTGGTGGCAACCCGGTCGTCGCCATCGACGGCGACAGCAATCCCAACCTCGCCATCGCCCTCGGCATCGATCCCGCGGCGACGGCAGGGGCGCCGGGACTTCCGTTCTCGCTCGTCTCCCGCCGGCTGGTGGGCGGGCCCTCGCTGACCATGGACGTGGAGGACGTGGTCGACCGCCACGGGGTCGTCAGTCCCGACGGGGTGCGGCTGCTGCTCATGGGCGAACCCGGCCACGCCTCCGAGGGGTGCCTGTGCTCGGCCCACGCCACCGTGAGCGCGGTGCTGGGCGACCTGGGCGATCGGCCCGAGACCATCACGCTGGTCGACATGGAGGCCTCTCCCGAGCACATGAGCCGGGGGACCACCCGCCATGCCGATCTGCTCGTCATGGTGACCGAGCCGTACTACCGCTCCCTCGAGGCCGTGCGCCGCATCGCCGCCCTCGCCGAGGAGCTCCCGATCCCTCGCGTCGGCGTGTTGGCCAACAAGGTGCGCTCCGCCGGCGACGCCAAGGCCGTGCTCGAGTTCTGCGACCGCCACCAGCTCGAGGCCCTCGGGGAGGTCCCGTGGAGCGACGAGGTGGTCGAGGCCGACCTCGCCCGTGTCCCACTTCTCGATGCCGCGCCCGACGGGCCCGCCGTCGCCGCCATCTCCCGCTTCGCCGACTACGTGCGCGAGGCGGCCCAACTCGGTCGTACCACTGGAGGTGCCTGAACCATGTGTCTTGGGATTCCTGGCAAGGTCGTCGAGATCATCGACGTCAACCAGCACCGCGCCATCGCCGACGTCGACGGTGTTCGGCGGGAGATCAACGTCGGTCTCGTCCTCGGTGACGCCGGCGGTCTCGAGGTCGGTGAATGGGTGCTCATCCACGTGGGCTTCGCCATGAGCAAGATCGACGAGGAGGAGGCCGAGCGCACCCTCTCGTTCATCAAGGAGCTCGGCAGCGTCTACGACGACGAGATCGACGAGTTCCGCCAGGAAACACCGCTGTGACGCTGACCCACGCCGACACGGGCGCAGCCGGCGCTGGGGGAGATGGGCCCTACGAACAGGGCCTCACCGAGGACCTGGCCCGGGCCGCGCTGGCCCTCGCCCGGCGGTTCCACGCCGGTGGCACCATGTGGTGCGCCTCGCCCTCGTGGACCTTTCACGCCCACCACGTGGCGGTCGAGTTCGTCCACCCGGTGATCATGGGCAAGCGAGCCCTGCCCGCCGTGGTCGTTCCCCCCGGAGCCGACCTGGTGGCGAGCCTGCGGGCCACCGTGCGCCCAGGCGACATGGTCGTGGTCGTGGCCGGCACGGCGCCGTCCGACCCCGGCGGGGCCGACGTGGCCGAGGTCATGCGACGCGGGCCGGCCTGGGGCGTGGAGACGGTATGGATCGGCGCCGGCACTCGTCCTCCCGCCGGCGCCGCCGACCACGTGCTCTGGCTCGGCACCGACGACCCGCTCGTGGCGTCGGAGCAGTTCGTGCGCATCTACCACCTGCTGTGGGAGCTGACCCACGTCTGCTTCGAGCACAGCGGACTGCTGCAGCCGGACCTGTGCGAGGAGGAGGTGTGCATCACCTGTTCCGACGAGGGCCGTACCGCCGAGGTCGTGGCGGTCGACCAAGGTGGCGACGCCGTGGTGCGCACCGCGGAGGGACGCGAGCGCATCGACGTCAGCCTGATCGACCCGCCCCGCCCCGGTGACCTGGTGCTGGTGCACGCCGGGTCGGCCATCGCGTCGCTCGAAGAAGGCCGCTCGTGAGCCCGGAGGCAACCGACTTCCTGTACCCGTTCATCGAGGGGGACGAGCGCGACTCCGTGTCGCTGCTGGCCGATCTCTCCGCCTCGGCCGAAGCCAAGTGGGCCCACAGCGAGCGGTTGCGTCAGGAGACCCTCGCCCGGTGCGATGACCAACTGGCCACCATCGGCGAGGCCATGGCCCGGCGATTCGAGGCCGGCGGGCAGCTGTTCGCCTTCGGCAACGGTGGCAGTGCCACCGACGCCGACGACGTGGCGCAGGTCTTCACCCGCCCGCCCCGGGGGGAGCCCCTGCCGGCCCGGTCGCTGGTGACCGACCACGCCGTGCTCACCGCCCTGTCCAACGACATCGGCTTCGACGTGGTGTTCTCCCGCCAGCTCGAGGCCCACGGTGGGCCCGACGACATCGCCGTGGGCCTGTCGACCAGCGGCAACAGCGAGAACCTGCTGGTGGCGTTCCGTCAGGCCGCCAAGCGAGGGATGCTCACCGTCGGCCTGGCCGGCTACGACGGTGGCCAGATGGCTCGTTGCGACGAGCTGCAGCACTGCCTGGTGGTGCGCTCCGACAGCGTCCACCGCATCCAGGAGAGCCAGGCGGCCCTGATCCACGCCCTGTGGTCTGCCGTTCAGTCCGAGTACCAAGCAAAGGGGGCCGCATGAAGTTCGTCGACGAGTACCGCGACCCGGCCGCCGCCCGGCGGGCCGTCGAGGAGATCGGCATCGTGTCCGGGGGCGAGCACCGCAAGTTCATGGAGGTGTGCGGCGGTCACACCCACACCATCTACAAGCACGGCATCGAGAACGTGCT
>JAHWJR010000137.1:1628-5283 GCA_019348335.1 Actinomycetota bacterium | reverse complement strand
GGGTTGTTCTCGGGCATCGGCTACCGGGCCCGGGACGGGATGGTGGTGCACGTCGACGTGCGTCACGCCGCCATCAACACCACCGGGGGCTCGCCGGCGGCGCCGAGCATCTGGAAGTACGGGTGAGCGGCCGACCACGCTGACCGCACGACTGGCGCAGACGCCGCGGTAGAGGCCCCGGAGCACCGGCGAACGTGGTGGTGACCACGCTCGCCGGGCTCTAGGCTCTCGGCGCACCTCGGCACCGCTTCCCCGGCGCACTCCTCAGCTCCTGGGAGCCAACGTGGCCGAGTCCCGTGCCGCAGAAGACCCGTCCCCCGACGTGCTCGCGCCCGCCGGCTGGCGCGAGCGGATCGAACTGCTCACCGGGCCCACGCCCTTGGGCCCTGCCCGGGTGGCGGCCGGCGCCGTCATCGCCGTCGTGGCGGTGGTGGTGGTCGTGCTGGTCCTGCGGGGCCCGGCGCCGCCCCCTGAGCTCAGCCTCCCCCTCGCCGGCGGGCCCGACGACCCGGCGGCGACCACGACCACCACCACGGCCGTGCCTCCCGAGGTCCTGGCCCACGCCGCCGGCGCGGTGCGGGTACCGGGCGTCTACCGCCTCGATCCCGCCGCCCGGGTGGCCGACCTGGTGGAGGCCGCCGGCGGCGCCCTCGAGGACGGTGACCTCGATCGACTGAACCTGGCCGCTCCGCTCACCGACGGCGAGCGGGTGTACGTGCCGCGGCTGGGCGAGCCGGCACCGGAGGTGGGCACCGCCGGCGGGGCGGCCGAGGAGGCCGGCCGACTGGTCGACGTCAACACCGCCGGCGCCGCGGAGCTCGAAGCGCTGCCGGGCGTGGGCCCGGCGACGGCCAAGGCCATCCTCGACGAGCGAGAGCGACGGGGCCGATTCGCCACGGTCGACGACCTGCTCGACGTGCGGGGCATCGGCCCGGCCAAGCTCGAGGCGCTGCGCGACCAGGTGAAGGTGTGAGCCGGCGGCACCCGGGGTCGTCACCGGCGGGACCGGCGCCGTGAGCGATCGAACGGCCTCCGCCCTCGCCGTGGCCGTGTGCGCCGGCGCCTGGCTGGCGGCGGGGCTGCCGCTCGCTCCCGCCGCGGCGGCCGTGGCCCTCGCCCTGGCCCTGCGTCGGCCCTGGCTGCTGGTGGCCGGCGCCGCCCTGCTGGCCTCGGCGCTCGGGGCCCGGGCCGAGGCCGGCCTGGCCCCGCCGCCTCCCGGTCAGGTCGTGCACGGTGAGGTGGTGCTGGTCTCCGATCCCGTCGAGACCCGTGGCGCGCTGCGCGTCGACGTCCGGGTCGGCCGGCGCCGGGTGGAGGCGTGGGCCCGGGGTGAGGCGGCGGCGGCCCTGCGTCCCCGGTTGGCGGGCGAGCGGGTGGAGGTCCGGGGACGCCTGCGGGCGCCCTCGCCCGAGGCCCGTCCTCGGCTCGCTCGGCGCCACGTGGGCGCCCGCATGAGCGTCGACGAGGTGGGGGAGTGGCGTCCGGGCGATCTCGCCAGCCGGGCGGCCAACGGCCTGCGCCGGACGCTGGTGCGGGGAGCGACGCCGCTGGCCGGCGACCGCCGCGCCCTGCTCACCGGCTTCGTCCTCGGTGACGACCGCGAGCAGTCGCCCGCCGTGGCCGACGACTTCCGCGCCGCCGGCATGACCCATCTGCTGGCGGTGTCGGGCCAGAACGTGGCCTTCGTGCTCGTCTTGTGCCGCCCCGTCCTGAGGCGGCTGAGCCTGCGAAGCCGGTGGCTGGCCACCCTCGGCGCCATCGCCTTCTTCGGGCTGGTCACCCGGTGGGAGCCCTCGGTGCTGCGGGCCTCGGCCATGGCGGCATTGGCGTGCACCGCCTCGGGGCTGGGGCGGCCGGCGTCGGGGCGGCGGCTGCTGGCGCTGGCCGTGGCCGGGGTGGTGCTGGTCGACCCCCTCCTGGTGCGTTCACTGGCCTTCCAGCTGTCGGTCGGTGCATCGGCGGGGATCCTCGCCCTGGCCCAGCCCCTGGCCCTGCGCCTGCCCGGGCCCCGGTGGCTGGCCGAGGTCCTCGCCGTCACCCTCGCTGCCCAGGTGGGCGTGGCCCCCGTGCTCGTCCCCGTCTTCGGTGGCCTGCCGGTGGCCTCGGTGCCCGCCAACCTGCTGGCGGTCCCCGCGGCGGGGCCGCTCATGGCCTGGGGGCTCACCGCCGGGCTGGCCGCCGGCGCGCTGGGCCCGCCCGCCGACGCCGTGCTCCACCTGCCCACCTCGGTGCTGGTGGCGTGGGTGGCGGCGGTGGCCCGATGGGGGGCGTCCCTACCGCTGGGGCGCATCGAGGCCCCCCACCTGGTGTCGCTCACCGCGGTGGTCGTCGCCGGCCTGGCCTTCCGGCGGCGCCGGCGCCTCGCCGTCCCCGTCGCCGCCGTGGCGGCCACGCTCGTGGTGCTGGCGCCGGCACTGGCGCCACCGAGCGGGCCCCTCGAGGGCGTGCCGGTGGCCTACGGGGCCGAGGTGTGGCGGTCGTCGGGCGCGGTGGTGCTGGTGCTCGACGGTGCCGACGGGGGCCGGCTGCTCGAAGGGCTGCGGGCCGAGGCCGTCCCCCGGGTCGACGTCGTGGTGGCCCGGCGGGGCAGCCGCCCCGCCGCCGCCACGGTGGCCCTGTTGCGCGGACGCCTGCCCGTGGGGACGGTCATCGCCCCGGAGGACCATCGCATTCGCGACGCCGTGGTGCCCGCCGCCGGGGCGGTGGTGCAGGTCGGCGACCTGCGCATCGAAGTGCTCGCCACCCGGCCCACCCTCGAGGCGGAGGTCTCCCGAGCACCGCCGACTCCGGCCCCGACCTCGGTGACGGCGGGAGGCGGCGCCGGCGTAGGGTCGCCCCGATGCGGCTCGTCCTCGGTGTGCGCACCTACGACCTGACGACGAGGGCACTCGTCATGGGCGTGCTCGACGCCGCTGGCCGTGGCTTCGCCTCCGACTCCGGTGCTGCCCACGTCGACGCCTGCCTGGGACATGCCGAGCGGCTGGTCGACGATGGCGCCGACCTGCTGGAGGTGGGCACCGTCACGGTGGCGCCAGTGGGCGCCCAGCTCTCCGAGCCCGAGGAGCTCGACGTGGTCGTCCCGCTGGTCGACGCCCTGGCCGCCGCCGTCGGCGTCCCCGTGGCGTGTGCCACCACGCGTGCCTCGGTGGCCCGCGCCGCCTACGCCGCCGGCGCCGTGGTCGGCGACGACCCCAGTGGCTTCTCCGACCCCGGCTACCTGCCCGCCGCGGTGGTGGCCGGCGCCTCGGTGGTGGCCCGCCACCCCGCCGTGGCCCAGGCGGCCCCCGGCGCTGGCTCCGGGGCCGGCGACGTGGTGGCCCAGGTGCGGGCGTTCCTGGTCGAGCAGGCCGGGCGGGCCGAGAAGGCGGGGCTGCCCCGGGAGCGGATCGTGCTCGACGCCGGTGTGGACGGGCTCGCCACGACGGAGCAGTCCCTGCGGCTGCTGCGGGCGTCGCCGGTGCTGGCCGAGCTGGGCTACCCGCTGGCGTCGGCCTCGGGGTCTTCCCTCGCCGGGCCGGCGGACGAGCGCTCCGACGAAGCTTTGGCGATCACCGCCACCACCGCCGCTCTCGCCGTCGCCGGAGGCTGCCGGGTGTTGCGGACCTCCGACGTGCGCACCGCCCGACGCGTCGCCGACGTGCTGGCGGCCATCCTG
>JAHWJR010000137.1:0-1528 GCA_019348335.1 Actinomycetota bacterium | reverse complement strand
CCGCCCTCCCTGCCTACCTGGTGCGCGGCGGCGACCCCGTGCTGCGGGCCGACGCGGTGCGCACCCTGGTCCGTGAGCTGGTGGGGGACGACGACGCCGCCCTGGTGGTCGAGGAGCACGAGCCCGGAGCCGGCGACGACCACACCACCGCGCTGGCCGACGCCGCCCAGACGCCGCCGTTCCTCACGTCCCGCCGGGTCGTGGTCGGGCGCGACGTCACCGCCTACAGCAGCGACGCCCTCCAGCCCCTGCTCGCCTACCTGGCCGAGCCGCTCGACACCACGTCGTTGGTGCTGGTGGCCGGGGAAGGGGGCCGGCTGTCGCCCAAGCTCGTCGCCGCCGTCAAGAAGGTCGGACGGGTGGTCGATGCCGGCGTCCCGACCCGGCGTGCCGCCCGCAGCGACTGGGTGGCCGAACAGGTGAAGAAAGGGCCGGTGCGCCTCGACAGCACCGCGCTGGCCCTGGTCGACGACCACCTGGGCGACGACCTGGGTCGCCTGCGGAACCTGCTCGAGACGCTGGGTGCCGCCTACGGGAAGGACGCCCGCCTGGGGGTCGACGACATCGAGCCCTTCCTGGGCGAGGCGGGGGCCGTGCCTCCCTGGGAGCTCACCGACGCCGTCGACGGGGGAGACGCCGCCGCCGCGGTGGCCGCCCTGCACCGGATGACCCGGGCGGGCGAGCGCCATCCGCTGCAGGTCATGGCCATCCTCCACGGGCACGTCGCCCGCATGCTGCGTCTCGACGGCGCCGGCATCGGTGACCCTGCGGTGGCGGCCGAGGCCTTGGGGGCGAAGGGCTCGACCTATCCGGCCCGCAAGGCGCTGGAGCAGGGTCGCCGGCTGGGACACGAGGGCGTGACCGAGGCGGTGCGGCTGCTGGCCGAGGCCGATCTCGACCTGCGGGGGGCCAAGGGATGGCCCGACGAGCTGGTGTTGGAGGTGCTGGTGGCCCGGCTCAGCCGGTTGTCGCGGCGTCGCCCACGTCGCTGACCCGACGCATCAGCCGGCTCTTGCGCCGGGCGGCGGTGTTCTTGTGGATGACGCCCTTGGCCGCCGCCTTGTCGATGCGCTTGATGGCGAGACGAAGCTCCTCGTCGCGCTGGGGCGCGCCGGCCTCGGCGGTGGCGACGGCGCGACGGGTCCTGGTGCGCAGCTCGGACCGCACGGCCTTGTTGCGCAGCCGGCGCTTCTCGTTCTGGAGGTTGCGCTTGATCTGGCTCTTGATGTTCGCCATGTGCGGTCCTACGGGAGATCGACGGGGACGCGTCGAGGCTAGTCCAGCGATGGCTGGGTCCCACACTCCGTCGCCGACGGCGTGCGTGGGGCGGCCGCGAGGGCACGGCTCGGTACCCTTGCCTGGTGTCGGACCTGTCCCGCTTCCGTGCGCTGAGCCTGCTCGCGCACATCGACCACGGGAAGTCGACCCTCGCCGACCGCATCCTCGAGCTCACCGGAGCGGTGGACGCCCGGGAGATGAAGGAGCAGTACCTCGACTCGATGGACATCGAGCGGGAGCGGGGCATCAC
>JAHWJR010000136.1:2422-5294 GCA_019348335.1 Actinomycetota bacterium | reverse complement strand
CTGCGGGGAGCGCTCGACCCCGGTGACGTGGTGCTGCCGCCGGTCGCCGGCGCCCGCCCCGCCCCGCCCCGCGCCGCGCCCGGAACCCGCACGTTCGGGCCCCGGCCGCCCCGACCGGCGCCTCCTCCTGCGCCGTCGGGTCGTCGCCCCATGCGGGTGCTCGTCCTGGGTGCCCTGGTCGCCACCCTGGCCGTCACCGCCCTGGTCGCCGGTCCCGTCCGCCGGGGCCTGGGCGGCGGGAACGACACCGTCCCCACCACCACCTCGCCGTGCCCCTCACAGATCCCTCCTCCGGTGCCGCCGGGCGCCGCCCTGCTGGAGGGGGATCTCGACGGCGACGGCTGCCCCAGCTTCGCCGTCCGCCGGGGCGACGTGCTCGAGGTGGTGGTCGACCCGGCCGAGGACCAGCCCCGGCGCTACCAGCTGGGCCGGGCCGACGACCACCTGCTGCTCGGCGACTGGGACTGCGACGGCGTCGACACCCCCGGGCTGTACCGGCCCTCGACCGGGGAGGTCTTCTACTTCTTCGAGTGGTCCCGGGACGGGGCGCCGCTGGTCCAGGCGGAGACCATCGACGCCGGCCGGCGCGGCGCCACGCCCTCGGTGAGCGACAACGAAGGGTCCGGTTGCCAGGAGATCCTCCTACGTGGTGGGCAGGTCAGCTGACGGGGTCCGGTACGGCACGAACGCGACTTCGCACAGGGATACGGTGAGCGGCGAGCGGTACCCAACGGAGGCGAGCGGGCGGGCATGCAGATCGTCGTCGAGCGCTGCGGGGCGGAGCGGGAGCTCGACCTCGACATCGAGCATCCCGACGCCTGCGTGGCCGACCTGCTGGACGTCATCGGTGGCGCCGACGTCAGCCCCGGCACGGGAGTGGTCATCGAGGGCCGGTTCTTCGGCGCCGACGCCAGGCTCGACGAGATCGGGCTCCACGAGGGCGCCGTGGTCACGGTGGCCGACGAGCGTCCCCACCGCCCGCCCGCCGACGTCAGGGCCGTGCTGTCCGTCGTGGGGGGGCCGGCGGCGGGGACGATGCACCCGTTGGCCCCCGGCCTCACGGTGCTGGGCCGGGAGCACGGCTGTGACGTCGTCCTTGCCGACCCGACGCTCTCCTCGCGCCACGCCCGGCTGCACGTCGAGGGCGACGGCACGGTGGTGGTCGACGACCTCGGGTCGCACAACGGGACATGGCTCGACGGGCGACCCGTGCTCGAGCCCACCCCGGTGCGTCCGGGCGCTCTGCTGCGGCTGGGAGCGGTGCAGGCCCGCGTCCTGACCCGGTTCCCCGACGACCGGCCCATCGCCGTCGACCCCTTGCATCGAGCCGTGGGGGGGCTGGTGCCGTTCAACCGACCTCCACGTCCGGCGCCGCCGGAGCCGCCCCCGCCGCTGAAGGTCCCGGAGGCCCCACGCGACGCCGCCCGCAGCCGGGCCTTCAGCGTGGTGACCGTCCTCGCCCCGCTGCTCATGGGCGGCATCCTCGTGCTCGTCTACCGCAACCCCCGCTTCGCGGTGTTCATGTTGCTGAGCCCGGTGATGGCCATCGGCAACTACGTGTCGTCGAAGCGGCGGGAGAAGAAGGAGCATCGCACCCGCAGCCGCGAGTTCCGTGTGGCCCTCGACGCCTTCACCGAGGAGCTGGAGGCCACGGCCGCCACCGAGGTTGCCCACCAGGAGCAGCGGTTGCCCGACATCGCCGAGACCCTGCGCCGGGCGTTCGCCCCCAGCACCTCGCTCTGGCAGCGCCGACCCGGGCACGCCGACTTCCTGGCCCTCCGTGCGGGCACCGGTGACGTCCCCTGGTCTCCGCCCCTGGACCAACCCCGAGGTGGCCTCGACGACGAGGTCGAGCGGGTGGTGAGCCGGCACCCCGTCCTGGCGGACGCACCGGTCGAGGTCGACCTCTCGGACCGGGGAGTGGTGGGGGTGGTGGGGGACCGCCACGCCGGCCTGGCCTTCGCCCGCTCGCTGCTGTGCCAGGCGACGGTCCACCACGGTCCCGCCGACCTGGCCGTCACCGTCCTGGCCTCGGCGGCGGCGGCGCCGGCGTGGGACTGGGCCAAGTGGATGCCCCACGCGCGCCATCCCGCCGGCGCCGGCCGGTCGCTCTCCGGCGACCGGGCCACCAGCGAGGCGCTGCTGGGCGAGCTGCTCGACGCAGCCAGGGAGGACGAGGCCGCCGGCGGGCGCTTCCGATCACTGGCCGCCGGCAAGGAGAAGGGGGCGGGCCGCACCCGTCTGCTCGTCGTCGACGACGTGGCGCTGCTCGAGGGCCGGCGGGCGCCGGCCCGGCAGGTCCTGCGGGGAGCGGCAGGACCGGTGGCGGGGATCGTGCTGGCGCCCACCGAGGACCAGCTGCCCGCCATGTGCACCGTCGTGGTGCAGCTCCACAGCGAGCTGGGCGACGCCGACCTGCGCCGGCCGCTCGACCGGCTCAGCGTCGACGGCTTCGTCATCGGCGGGGTGGGCGAGCCCGTCGCTCGTGCCGTGGCTCGCCGGCTGGCCCGCTACGAGGACTCCGAGCTCGAGATGGTCGGCAGCGGGCTGCCCTCGATGGTGCGGTTGCTGCCCCTGCTGGGAATGGACGAGGTCGACGCCGGCGTCGTCGCCCGGGCCTGGGACCGCATGCCGGCCGACCCCTCGCCAAGCACGCCCATCGGCATGGGCGAGGACGGGATGGTGTGGCTCGACCTGGTCCGTGACGGCCCCCACGCCCTGGTGGCCGGCACCACCGGCTCGGGCAAGAGCGAGCTGCTGCGCTCCCTCGTGGCCGGGCTGGCCGCCCGCGTCGATCCCGACCACCTCGTCTTCGTACTGGTCGACTACAAGGGGGGCAGCGCCTTCGACCAGTGCGCACGCCTCCCGCACG
>JAHWJR010000136.1:0-2322 GCA_019348335.1 Actinomycetota bacterium | reverse complement strand
CTGGTCGACTACAAGGGGGGCAGCGCCTTCGACCAGTGCGCACGCCTCCCGCACGTCGTCGGCTTGGTCACCGACCTGGACGAGCACCTGGGCCAGCGGGCGCTCACGTCGCTGGAGGCGGAGCTGGCGCATCGCGAGCAGCTGTTGCGCCGGGCCGGCGCCCAGGACCTTCCCGCCTACGTGGCACAGGGCGCTCCCTCCGGCCCGTTGCCCCGCCTGGTGGTGGTCATCGACGAGTTCGCCACCCTGGCCACCGAGCTCCCCGACTTCCTCGGGGCCCTGGTCGGCATCGCCCAGCGGGGCCGGAGCCTGGGCGTTCACCTGGTGCTCGCCACCCAACGGCCGTCGGGGGCGGTCAACGCCAACATCAAGGCCAACACCAACCTGCGGATCGCCCTGCGGGTGCAGGACGCCGGCGACTCCACCGACGTCATCGACCGCAAGGAGGCAGCCTCGATCCCCCGGTCGATCCCCGGACGCGCCTACGTCCGGCTGGGCCCGGGGGACGTGGAGCTGGTGCAGACGGCGCTGTCCACGGCGGCCGCCGGCGAGCAGCGGGGCACCGCCCTGCGGGTGGCCCCGTTCCGGTTCGGCCCGCTGCCCTCCGACCCGGTCTCCACCGACGGGGACGCCGCCGGGCCCACCGACCTGGCCCGGCTGGTCGTCGCCGTGCGCAGCGCCTTCGAGCAGCGAGGTCGGCCGCCGCCCCGCCGACCGTGGCTGGAGATGCTGCCCGAGCAGATCGACCTGGAGCGCATCGTGGAGCGCGACGATGCCGTCGACCCGGTGTCGTTCGCCCTGGCCGACGATCCCGAGCACCAGTGCCAGCGCCCGGTGGGGTGGAACCCGGTCGAGGGCCACCTCGCCCTGTTCGGCATGGTGGGCAGCGGCACGACCACCGCCCTGCTGGCGGTGGCCGGCGCCCTGGCCCGGGGCCACGACCCCTCCTCGTGCCACCTCTACGCCGTCGACTTCGGCGCCGGGGGGCTGGCGCCGCTGCGGAGCTGGCCCCACGTGGGGGCGGTGATCACCGCTGCCGACCACGAGCTCCAGCTCCGACTCGTCCGTCACCTGCGGCGGGAGCTCGAGCGCCGGCGGGCCCTCGAGCCGGAGGAGCGAGCCGGCGAGCCCCGCATCGTCGTGCTGGTCGACGGCATCGGCGCCTTTCTGGCCGAGCACGAGGGCATCGAGAGCGCGGAGGTGGCCGAGGCGTTCCGCCGGGTGTTCGCCGAGGGCCCGGAGGTCGACATCCTCTTCGTCGTCACCGGTGAGCGCCCCGGTTCTCTGCCGCCGCGGATGGGTTCTCTGATCAGCCAGAAGCTGCTGTTCCGACTGGCCGACCCGTCGGACTTCTCGGCCATCGGCGTGCGCGCCAACCGCCTGCCCGACCTGGTGCCGGGACGTGCCCTCCACGGCCCATCCAAGTTGGTGGTGCAGGTCGGTCGGCTCACCGACCTCGACTGGCTGACGGCAGCGCACGGCCGTCGGCGCGTTCGCCGCCCGCCCCCGCCCATCCGGGCGCTGCCGGCCACCGTGCCCTTCGCCGACCTGCCAGGGGCAAAGCTCGAGCCGTCGCCGGTGGAGCTCACCCTCGGCATCTCTGACGACGATCTCGGGCCGGCGGTGTTGAGCCTCCACGGCAACGACCACGCCGTCGTGGCCGGCCCGGCCCGGAGCGGCAAGACCTCGACGCTCGCCCTCGTCGCCACCCTCGTCCGGGCCGCCGATCCCGCCACCGTGCTCGTCGGGGTGTGCGACGAGCGCTCACCGCTGTACCCGCTGGAGGCGCTCGACGCCGCCGGGACCGTCTCGCAGCTGGCCCAGGTGCTGCGGGCGGCGCCCGGCGACGGGCGGAGGTGGTTCGTGCTGGTCGACGACGCCCCGTCGGTTGACGACGTCGACGGCGTGCTGGGCGCGCTGGTCCGGTCGCGGCGGCCGGGGCTGCACGTGGTGGCCGCCGGCCGCAGCGACGACCTGCGCAGCGGGTACGGGCACTGGACCCGCGCCCTGCGCCAGTCGCGCACCGGCATCCTGCTCCAGCCCAACCTGGCCGCAGACGGCGACCTGCTCGGGGTGCGGCTACCCCGGCGGGTTGGCGTCCCTCTGGTCCCCGGGCGGGGGTTCCTCGTCGTCGCCGGCGAGCCGGCCCTGACCCAGGTCGCCCTGCCGCCCGACGTGACCCTGGACGCCGGCGCGGATACGGCGTAGCCTGCCACCACTGACACGAGATGCAACGAAAGGGGACCACCATGGCCGGAGGACGCATCGGGGGCAACGTGGCCGACATCGTCGACACCGCCGGGGTGATGAGCGCCACCGGCA